>NC_020050.1:318542-431821 GCF_000317535.1 Cylindrospermum stagnale PCC 7417 | reverse complement strand
ACCAATTCGTAATTCGTAGTGACGCTCCTGCGTCGCTAAAGCTGCGCTAACGTAATTCGTAATTAAGAAAGTCTTACCTAGTCAGGCTTTCAGGGTTTGGGTCTGTTTCATTATTTTCATGAAATGGTATCACGTTGAAAAAGAAAGGGAGAGATGTGGGGAGGTAGAGACAGTTGTTTCCGTCCCTAGCCTACGCATTTTTGTTAACGCTCTTAATTACGAATTACGAATTACGAATTTGTAATTCAGCATGGTAGGCACGCAGTTGCGCCTTGAGTTGGGCAATTTCAGTTACCATATCTAGCACCACTGCTGCTCCGACCCAATTCAAGTTCAGATCGCGGTGCAACCTTTGAATCTGCACAACGCGATAGATATCCTGTCGGCGCAGCATGATTCCTACAGGTTCAATTAGTCCCAGGCGGGCAAATCGTTCTAGCAATAAAACCGAGGTTTGGGTGAGGTAAGCGACTTGTTCGAAACTATAAAGGCGATCGCCTGCTTCTGTCCACACCACGCAAGACAAACTCAGGTTAGAACTCATAACCGCACCTCCGTTAAGCCTTGACGGGAATTAAAACTACTGACCTGCCGCAATTTTTCATAGCACTCTCTTTCTTGGGGACTCAAATCTTTGGGTGTCACAATTTTTAACCGCACAATCAAAGCGGTACGATTGCCTTTTGGATCGCGCCAGCCCTTGCCACGTAGCCGCAGTGCTTGGCCGGAATCCACACCAGCCGGAATCTTCATCGTTACCTTGCCATCAGGCGTAGGAACATCTATTTGTACGCCAAGTACAGCTTCCTCTGGGCTGACAGGTACTTCGCAAGCAAGATTGTCGCCCTCAAATTTGAAGAAAGGATGGGGCAATAATTCAATTGTCAGATACAAATCGCCGCGTTGCTGACTAAAAGGACTCATCTGTCCTTTGCCTTTGACTCGAATGCGGCTTCCCGATTTTACTCCCGGCGGAATGCGAACAGTGATAGTTTCTCCATCAATTTGTAGCTGCTTCTGTGTACCATGAAATGCTTCAGAAAAAGTGAGAGCGATCGCTGCTTCCGTATCCTGTGCGGGAACATCAGTGAAGCGGCCGAAAGGGTCTTCTCCATAGCCAAAGTCGGCGTATTCCCGGAATCCTTCTGGTCTTCTTGTAGTGCGATAATTAGCTGTGCGCTGCCTTGTACGACCGCCACTGCGACCTAACCCTCCCAGCAATTCATCAATGAAATCATTAAAGTTGCCATACTGGCTAAAGTCATAACCTTGTGTACCCGTCCCTCTGGGTGGAGGTGCACCCGCCGCAGCCTGTTGCCAGTACTGACCATACTGGTCATACTTCTGGCGTTTTTCCGGGTCGGACAGCACTTCATGAGCTTCGTTAATTTCTTTGAACCGCGCTTCCGCTTGCTTATCGTTAGGATTTAAGTCCGGGTGATATTTCCGTGCCAATTTCCGGTAGGCTTTTTTGATATCCTCCGGAGTGGCGTTCTTACTGACACCCAGAATTTGGTAATAATCTTTGAAATCGGTTGCTGCAACCATCAGCACCTCTTGAGATTAACGCGATGGGACGGGTGGGCAGAGGGGGCAGGGGGAGATAAAACTCCTCACTCTTATACAGACGCGATTCATCGCGTCTCTACTTTTAATTCTTGTACAGACGCGATTAATCGCGTCTCCTGGCTTCTGCCATATTTGAGGAATCACCTGGTTTGACGACTTCGGATACTCGGTTGAAGAAACTAGAGAATTGTTCTTGAAGCTTGGCAAATGCGCCTGCTGTGTTCTCACGTGCCTTAACTTGCCGCTCTAGATTTTTAATTGCTTTGTCAAATGCTGCATACTCGCGATCGCCTCTGGCATATCCTAGTTCTTGAGCTAACTTGAGTTGGGCACGAGCATCTTCTAGCAACCTCTGTGCTGCGTTGCGATCCTTCTCTGCTAAAGTAACCGCAGTCACTAGATCGGTATGGGCTTTTACTAGCGGCAGGGGTCGAGCTTGTTCTGTCACGACTAAAGTTGAGAGCGCAAGTTGCAGCACGCCTTTGGCTTCATCAATTTTGCCTTCGTTCAACAACCGAGCTGCCTGCTTGGTAGCATCTGGATATCTCTCTAATGGCAGATTGACGATTGCTGTGCGAATCTCGCTTATCAGGTTGTTCAACAGTTCGCGAGCCGCCGGAAAATCTTCTGCAATTGCAACACCCTTCACTTGATTGCGAATTCGCTCAACCGAATTAAAATCCTGAGGGGCAAAATCGATTATCGCTACCTGAGCCGCCACCGGAATTAGAGCTAGTTTAGGGTACTGTGCTACTAGAATGTCAATTTTTCCAGTTGCTCGTTCTAGGGCAGCAATTGCTTCTTGAGTCTTTCCCCGCTCAATGGCAGCGATCGCTTTTTTAGTTTCTTCGATTGCGGCAATCGCTTCTCGATCCAGTTTACTTTCAGCCTCAGCTGTTGCCTGTTGTCTCTCCTTTTCAATCTCCTGCTGAAGACTAGTATCAAGCTGATTCAATCTTTCAGGAGATACCGCAGCAGAGCTAACTGCATGAACAGGAGCGATGAATAGAAGCGAGGAAAAAAGAATACCCACGAACAGGACTTGCAGCCTTCTAAAGAATCTGTGATATCGGTTCACGATCATTCTCCTGGTTTATAAACTTGTTTTGCACCTGGATTGAAGAAGGTAGGGGGCGGAGGGGCAAGAAGAGCAGGGGAAGCAGAGGGAGCAGGGGGGCGGAGGGGCAGAGCATTGATTCTCCCTATCTCCCTATCCTCTTCTCGCCTCCTGCCTCACTTCGGCTACGCTCAGTGACCACCTGCCTTCTACCTTCATCAAGCTGGTTGGGCGGGGGCGTTTCCAGATATACGGTTGAAGAAACTAGAGAATTTTTCCAGGAGCCGACTCAATGGGTCTGCGGTTCTCTCGTTTGCCCTAACTTGCCGCTCGATATCTTGGATTGCCTGCTCAAGTTCTGCATATTCAGGATCGCCTTTGGCATAGCCCAGTTGATGAGTCAACCTGAGATAGTTGCGAGCATCTTCCAGCAACCTCAGCGTTCCTTCGCGATCGCTGTCTGCTATAGCAACTGCACTCATTATGTCAATATCGGCTCTAAGCAGCGGTAGGGGTCGAGCAACTTCTGTCACCACTAGGGTTGAGAGGGCAAGTTGCAGCACCGTTTTGGCTTCATCGGTTTTACCTTCGCTCAACAACCGGGCTGCTTCCTTCATAGCATCAGGATATGTCGCTAGTGGCAGATTAAAGATTGTTGTGCGAATCTCGCTCACCAGGCTGTTCAACAGTTGACGAGCAGTACGAAAATCGTCCTCATTCACAGTACTTTTAATTTGATTACGAATTTGCTCAATCTCATTAGAATCGTCAGGGGCAAGATCGATTATATTTACTTGAGCCGACACAGGAACAAAACCCAGTTCAGGGTATCGTGCTACTAGAATTTCAAGTTTTCCTGTTGCTCGTTCTAAAGCTTGAAGTGCTTCTTGAGTATTTCCCTGGTCAATGGCGTTAATTGCATTTCGAGTTTCTTTGAGCGCGGAAACTGCTTCTTGATCTACGCATCTTTGAGCTTCATCTGTTGCCTTTTGTCTCTCGTTGTCAATCTCTTGCTGATTACGAGCATCTTCTTGCTGATCTCGATTATCTTGTGGATTCGATGTTTGGGCGTTCATAATTATTGTCCTGATTTGTTAACTTGTTTTGCGCCTCGCTCGATTGAAGTATGGGAAAAGGAAGATGAGGGAGACTAGAGACAGGCAAAGGGTAAGAATAACTAACTCCTGCCTTCTGCCTCACTTCGGCTACGCTCAGTGACCACCTGCCTTCTGCCTTCATTAAGCTGGATTGATGGCTGCGGATACCTTATTGAAGAAACTAGAGAATCTTTCCTGAAGCTTGGCAAATGCGTCTGTGGTTTTCTCACTTGCCTTAACTTGCCGCTCCAGATTTTTGATTGCCTGCTCAAGTTCTGCATACTCAGGATTACTTCTGGCGTAGCCCAGTTCTTGAGCCAACTTAAGTTGAGTGCGAGCGTCTTTCAACAACCTCAGCGTTTGCTCTGGATCGCTCTCTGCTAGATCGACTGCATCTACTAAGAGGGTGTAAGCATTGAGCAGCGGAATTGGTCGAGATTGCTCTGTTAGCACTAGGGTTGAGAGAGCAACTTGCAAAAGTGTTCTGGCTGCATCGGTTTTTCCTTCGCTCAACAACCGGGCTGCCTCTCTCATAGCATCAGGATACGTTTCTAGTGGCAGATTGACGATTAATGTCCGAATCTCGCTCATCAGGTTGTTCAAAAGTTGACGAGCAGTCGGAAAATCTTCGTTATTGAAAGCATTCTTAAGTTGAGTGCGAATTCGTTCAATCACATGAAGATCCAAAGGGGCAACATTGATTATGGATACCTGAGTCATGACGGGAACCAAGCCCAGTTCAGGGTATCTTGCCACCAGAATGTCAAGTTTTCCAGTTGCTCGTTCTAAAGCAGCGATCGCTTCTTGAGTATTTTCCTCCTCAATGGCATTAATTGCATTTCGAGTTTCTTCGATGGCGGAAACCGCTTCTCGATCTAGGCATCTTTCAGCCTCATCTGTTGCCTTTTTCGTCTCCTTATCAATTTCCTGCTGAAGACGAATATCGGGCTGATTCAATGTTTGAGAGTTCATAATCTGTTCCGGTTAGTTAAGTTGTTTTGTGACTGGAATAAGTGCCTTTTTCGTCGCGATGGGCACTCGGCCCACCGGACTCTGTTGGCGAATTCATGCAAACCGCAATTCCTGATGTGAGTAGCTATGACATTTCAAGGCTTTGAGGATAGCGATCGCATTTCGCCAACAGAGTCCCCACCGTAGGCGATGGCGCAGAGCGCCCGCTGGAAGCGATCGCAACTCTGGAAATTTACGATCTGACTTTAGACCTGGAATAAGTGCCTTTTTCGTCGCGATCGAACACCTGTTTGACCCGATCCCAAGCCTTCGTCAAGGCATTATCTTTTCCATTGGCTTCTCTGAACGACCGATTGTAGGTATCAACAAAAGTTTTTTGCGCGTCGTCCGACAGATTTGCTCTAATTTCTGGTGAAATCTGCTCATTATCTGCCAGTTCACCTTTTGGTTGACGGGGAATCTTCATGTCAGTGATAGCGACTTCTTCCGCACCCGCACTTTCTAACAGTGAGACAACTTCGTCTGCTTGTTCTTGTGGCACTTCCGCGACCAGTAAAAACTCACCTGCTTTCAGGCGTGTTTCGTAAATAGCAGCTTTGTCCTCCGGCATACCCATTGCGATTAAGGCAGCTCCAATGCCTGCTCCCAAGGAACCATATAAAGCACCGCCTGCCGCTCCTAATAATGCTGCTCCCAAAGGGCCTGCTGCTACTACGGTTCCCAAAAAGGGAATGAACAACACACCCACACCCGTAAGTAAAGCCAACAAAGAACCAAACAGCGATCCAAAAATCGCTCCGGTGGCGAGTCCATCCAAGATCACATCTTGTTTAGTCACAAATCCGGAGATGCGAGTTTCGGCGTGGAAGTCGCGACCAATCATCGAAATGCGATCTTTGGGAACGCCGCGATCAATTAGACCCTCAACCACTTCTTGCATCTTCTTCTCATCTTTGAAGATAGCAGAGACACTTTTGAGGGCGGTTTTTTCAGATGTAGAAGTCATAAAAATTACTCCAAATTAAAAAACTAGACAACATCACGAAATGTGGTGCAGATTTAAGGACGCGGGGATAGGAAGAGAGTATTTGATAATTTCACTGCGTTACAGCGGTTCCTGCTGTAATGAAGTACAGTCTCTCCGCCTCCACACTCCCTCCTTTTCGACCCTTTCAGCACTAAACATGTACCTCACGATAGCGGGAAGTGCTGTATCCAGAGGGTGACGCACGCAGGCTCGCTAAAGCAGTTCCTTTAACTCTGAGAACCAGAGCAACGACTGCTCGCTGCGTCTTGTTACTTTTGTTCCACAAAGTCTGCATCGATGACATCTTCACCGCCGCCTTGACGGTCTGTAGAAGTACCACCGTTTGGAGATGCGCCTGCTTGTGAGTAGACCGCAGTGCCGATTTGCATCAAGGCTTGTTGAATTTCGTTGGTGAGAGACTTCATGCGATCGATGTTGTTCTGCTCAATTGCCTGACGCAAGTCTCGAATTAAGCCTTCCACGCGGGACTTGTCTGCTGGTGGCACTTTGTCGCCCAAATCCTGAAGTTGTTTCTCGGCTTGATAGGCGACGGAATCCGCCATATTTTTGGTATCAATTTGTTCGCGCCGCCTATGGTCTTCTTCCGCATTGCGCTCGGCTTCTTTCACCATCCGCTCAACTTCAGATTTATCGAGGGTAGACGCACCTGTGATGCTAATGGACTGTTCTTTACCTGTGGCTTTTTCTCTGGCAGTTGCTGACAGAATCCCGTTAGCATCAATGTCAAAGGTAACTTCGATCTGTGGCATACCTCTGGGAGCTGGAGGAATCCCATCTAGTCGGAAGGTTCCCAGGCTCTTGTTGTCGGATGCCATTTCGCGTTCGCCTTGCAGAACATGGATTTCTACGTTTGTTTGGGCGTCAGCCGCCGTTGAGAATACCTCGGACTTTTTCACTGGAATAGTGGTATTGCGCGGAATGATCTTGGTCGTCACACCACCTAGAGTTTCAACACCCAGCGACAAGGGCGTGACATCTAGGAGCAGCACGTCCTTCACTTCACCCCCAAGCACACCTGCCTGAATCGCTGCACCCACTGCTACGACTTCATCCGGGTTGACACCCTGGTGAGGGTCTTTGCCTATTATCTGCCGTACCAGTTGCTGGACAGCCGGCATTCGAGTTGCACCACCCACTAGGATTACTTCGTCAATATCTGCGGGACTCAGTTTAGCATCGCGCAGGGCTTGTTCGACAGGAATGCGGCTGCGATTGAACAAGTCGGCGCACATTTGCTCGAACTGTACCCGCGTTAAGGTCATATCTAGATGTTTCGGGCCTTCCGGGGTTGCGGTAATAAAAGGTAAGTTAATGTTCGTCTGTGTTGCGCTTGACAGTTCAATTTTGGCTTTTTCTGCTGCTTCGGTGAGGCGTTGCAGGGCTTGTTTGTCTTTACGGAGGTCGATGCCTTCGTTACGCTGGAATTCGGTTGCTAGCCAGTCTACGATTCTCTTATCAAAGTCATCACCGCCCAAGTGGGTGTCGCCACTGGTAGCTTTCACTTCAAACACACCATCACCCACTTCTAGGATAGACACGTCAAACGTCCCACCACCTAAGTCAAAGACTAGGATGGTTTCATTGGTTTTCTTGTCAAGTCCGTAGGCGAGGGCAGCCGCCGTTGGCTCGTTGATAATTCGCAGAACTTCAATCCCGGCAATTCTACTGGCATCTTTGGTAGCCTGCCGTTGAGAGTCATTGAAATAGGCAGGGGTGGTAATTACCGCTTGCCTCACCGGTTCTCCCAGATATGTGCTGGCATCATCTATCAGCTTGCGGACTACCTCAGCCGAGATTTCTTCGGGTGAAAATTCCTTGTTCAGAGCGGGACAATATAGCTTGACGTTGCCATTACTGTCACGTACCACCTTGTAAGTAACTTGTTTTGCCTCTTGGGTGACTTCATCATACCTGCGCCCAATGAACCGCTTAACGGAATAAAAGGTGTTTTCTGGGTTCATTACACCCTGGCGCTTGGCAATTTGCCCAACAAGTTTTTCGCCCTTCTTGGTGTAGGCAACCACAGACGGAGTTGTGCGACCGCCTTCTGTGTTCGGAATGACGATGGGTTGTCCACCTTCCATTACGGCTATACAGGAGTTGGTAGTTCCTAAATCAATACCAACGATTTTTGCCATCGTTAGCAACCTCCTTCAAAGATTGAGATAAAAAATTGAGAGTTTGGATTCAGGACAAGTTGAATAAATGCCAATCGCCAAATTAGTGATGAGTGAGGAGGAGCAGGAGCTAGTAATTCAAAAAGTAAAAGTAAAAGTAAAAAGTAAAAAGTAAAGAATTAAGAATTAAATTTCAAGACTTCATCAGTTCTCTTTTGCCTTTTGCCCTTCAGGTTCGCCACTTGCTTTATGCAGGTGTTACCGTCCACCGCAGTGGCTCACCTTTTTACTTTTGACTTCATCTTGGGGAGTAGGGGAAGCAGAGGGAGCAAAGAGAAAGTTTTAGTAATTTTTACTACCTCAATAGCCCTGAATACACTTGTTTCTTTCTCTCTCTCCCTGCCTCCTCTGCCTCAAGAACTTACCCATCTCACAAAATCGCATTGCTCCCGTTTGTAGATAACGGCGGTCGGCAAAATTACTACTCTCGCGAATACTTTCAACGGACACCAAGAGTGAGAGTGCCTGGGGATATTCGTTCTTTGCCCATCATCCGATAGAGATATCATCGATTAGAAGGATACGGAGAGAAGTTGCGTGCGGGGATAGAGGGACATGGAGAGTTCTTTCTTTGCATCTTTGCATCTCCCACTCTCCGTGTCTTTTCTCCTGCCTTATGGTTTGAGTACAACTTTGATACAGTTTTCCTTCTTGTCTTTGAAAATTTCGTAACCCCGGGGTGCTTCATCTAACGGTAGACGATGGGTGATCACGAAAGATGGATCGATCCTGCCATTTTGGATATGATCGAGTAACGCGTTTAAGTACTTATGAACGTGTGTTTGTCCCATTTTGAATACTAAGGCTTTGTTCATGGCAGCACCCATAGGTATTTTGTCTACAACGCCGACATAAACACCAGGAATAGACACGTGACCGCCTTTGCGACAGTCAATCATCACTTGCCGCAGCACATGGGGCCGGTCTGTTTCCAGACGCACTGCTTGCTTTACTTCGTCATATACTCCTTCTAGACCCGTGCCGTGTGCTTCCAACCCCACAGCATCAATGCAAGCATCTGGGCCGCGTCCACCTGTCATTTCTTTGAGGGCTTCACCAACATCTACTTCTTCATAGTTAAGGATTTCTGCCTTGCCTTGATCTTTAGCCATCTGTAGGCGTTCGGGAATTCGATCGATAGCGATGACTCGTTCAGCACCAAGTAGATAAGCACTCTTAATTGTGAATTGTGCGACTGGGCCACACCCCCAGACTGCGACAATATCACCGGGCTGAATATTACAGTTATCTGCCGCCATATATCCGGTGGGGAAGATATCTGTTAGAAACACTACTTGTTCGTCTGTTAGGCCATCAGGAATCTTAAACAAACCAGTATCGGCAAAGGGAACGCGGGCATATTGAGCTTGACCACCAGCGTAGCCACCTAGCATATGAGAGTAGCCAAAAATACCAGAGGGTGAATAACCCATGAATTTTTCTGCTAACCAAGCGTTTGGGTTAGAGTTATCGCACAATGACCAGAAGTCATGTTGACAGTACCAGCAGTTACCACAGCCGATAGGGAATGGTACAACCACGCGATCGCCTATATTTAAATTTTTGACGGCACTGCCTATTTCAACGACTTCCCCCATCATTTCATGACCCAGGATATCGCCCTTTTCCATTGTGGGGACGTAGCCGTTATAAAGGTGTAAATCAGAACCGCAAATTGCTGTTGTCGTGATTCTAATAACAGCATCACGCGGATTAATGATTTTTGGATCGGGTACTGTTTCTACCCGTACATCGTTGGCACCATTCCAGCAAACTGCTTTCATAGCCATTAGTCCTTTGTCGGTATTTACTTGTCAGTTGTCAGTGGTTATTTTCTTTGTCTCCTCTGCTCCCCTGCTCCTCTCAGTCCCCAACTCAAGGCTGATAACCTAACTACCTCGCGGTTGACCTTCGGTTGTGGCAATCTCACCTGCTTCCATCAGCATTCTGAAGCGGCGTAAATCTTCTTTAATTTGCAGTTCTGGGTCTTCGCCAAATAATTTAGCGATGTCTGTGACGGGCTTCGCCAACGCAGCCCCAATCGCACCCCCAGGCGGGGTAAATTCTCGCACTGTTTTTACCTCAGTGCCACGATTCCCAGGTGCTGGCTTGAAGTGGACGCGATCAGAGGTTTCAATTGCTGCGCCTTCAACCGAAGTCCAGGCAATCAATTCGTTTTCTCGGTCTTCGGTAATGACTACATCCCATTCAACGCTTCCATTTAAGAATCCTTTGCTAATCCAGTGCGATCGCTTCTCGTCGTATACCCTCACCTCTTTGAGATGCTTGATAAAGCGTGGCAAGTTATCAAAGTTACGCCAAAAGCGATAAAGTTCCTCTACTGGTTTGTTAATGGTTAAAGTCTTTTCAACTTTGACCCGTTGGTTCATGACTGTACTCATGACCATTGCCTCTTGTGCTTGCTATATGTCTTTTAATTATCAAACTTGGGACAAATTGATTTGTCCTAACTCTTCTATTGCTTAGAGTTGTAGTTTAAAAAAAATTACTTATACTCTTTCAATAGTCTTAGTTTTTCAATAAATTGATACTACAAAAGTAGTAATTGGCAGTTACAATATTTGTATACAAAAACACTTAGTTAATTTACAAAACAGTTGCGTTTTCAGAAGCAGAAATGGTGTTAGCACAACGCTAGCGAGCCTTCTCCCAAGGGGAGACGCTAAGAGCGAACGAGCGTAACTGCTGTTAGCACAACGCTAGCGAGCCTTCTCCCAAAAAGCAGAACAGCGCGAACGCATCTAAATATTGAATATTGAATGCTCAAGGTATGATTGTGAATTGTTGGAGGACACCGTACTCCCAACGGACTTTTAACTAATTCGGCGAAACTCCCCTCCCTCAGCGCAGCAGGGAGGGGATGGATAGCTGGACGATGACGAAAGCATCTCACTCCCTAATCAACCGTTAGGTTGATTAGGGAGTGAGATGGCTGAGGAATCGTCAATAACTGGACTCGGTAGTCGGTCAATCCAGTCTTCAATCAATTGTGTCATCGTCTTTTCTTTATTAGTGGCATATACCTTGAGCTTATTGTACCGCCGCTCAGACATCCGAAAACGCAATGATTTCTCTTTCATACTTGTGTACACGTTAGGCCACATATATGATAATATGTAAATGGTTGTTGACCCACCCACACGACTCACAACAAACGGTCACGTAGCAGTAATATGCTATGCCTTGTCTAAGAGCGTGAGAAAGGGGGAAAGAGTAGACCACTGGTTCGTCTGATTACGTTCGGCGGTAAAAAATAAGCCAAGCCTACTGTACGGAAAATAAATCAAACTGTCTGCGGGAGGCGGACGGCTGCGCGGGTTCTCCCTTGAGGGGATAAACGGTGCAAACCGAGAGACGCGGTGTAAGTCCAATTTGTGCTTGTACAAAGAGGCGACGGCGGGTGAGACGCGAAACGATGATGGTTGTTTTACTGAAGCTACGGCTTCAGCGAAGCAAGCCGGAGTACTTCACAGATGTATTATTAACATAACCTGAGTTCGGGATAAGGAAAGGGACAGGTAAAACGCTGCGAAAGCCAGCCTCAATCGCTGGATTTGTCTCCTTTTGCTGCACCCTCTTGACAAATGTGCCATTACCTTAACCTCTCACCGATGCCATTGCCTATTGCTTACAATAACAACCATTTTTGATTTCTGAGCAATATCTGCTACTCTCTTGGCAAAGGATTGTACCAGCGATCGTTTGGTAAGAGCAGCTTATCTGACTCAGCTGGGCCCCATGTATTTGGTTCATATTCGTAAACAGGTGTGACGTTATCGAGAATTGGCTGGACAATCCGCCATTCCTCTTCCACGGTATCTTCCCGTACAAATAAGGTGGGATCGCCCCGCATGGCATCACCCAATAAACGTTCGTATGGTTCCATCTGGTCGCCACCTCCGTAAAAGGCTAGAAGTTCAAGCACAGAGCCGATCATATCTTCTCCAGGGATTTTAGCGCGAGCGCCTAATCCCACAATCACCTCCGGATCGAGTAAAAAACGAACATAATTAGTGTTTTCTTTTCCTCCTTCTTGGAAGACATCTAAAGGCGGGCACTTGAGCTTGACCATCACCTCAGTAGTTTTAACAGGCAAATTCTTCCCAGCCCGGATGTATATAGGAACTCCTGACCACCGCCAGGTATTAATAAATAACCGCACGGCAGCAAAAGTTTCTACTTGGGAGTCAGAAGAAACACCTTCTTCGTTGCGGTAACCGCGATATTGACCGCGAATAATCTCATTAGGTTGCAGTGAGGGTATAGCTTTGAGAATACGCTTTTTTTCATCGCGGATGGCATCAAAAGCCGTACTAGCGGGAGCATCCATGCACACTGAAGCCAATACTTGCAGCATATGGTTTGCCACTACATCCCGAATCGCACCAGTCTCCTCATAAAAGCGCCCCCGTCCTTGAATGCCAAAGTCCTCTGCCATCACAATCTGGATGCTTTCAAGGTAGTTGCGATTCCAGATCGGTTGCAGAAAAGAGTTGGCAAACCGAAAATAGAGTAAATTCAGCAGTGGTTCTTTCCCCAGGTAATGGTCGATGCGATAGATGGATGATTCGGGAAAAACTGATGCCAGAATTTGATTTAACTCGCGTGCTGATTGCAAATCCCGTCCAAATGGTTTTTCAATTACCACCCGCGCATTTCTAGCACAGCCTGATTTGCCCAATCCTGACACTACTTGTGCAAACAAACTCGGTGGAATTGCCAAATAGTAGAGCGGGCTGGTTGCATCACCAAGGGCTTGACGTAATTTTTCGTAAGTTTCTTGTTGGTTGTAGTCACCAGCAACGTATTGGAGTTGTGCCGAAAGTTTCTCAAATGCGATTGGATCTACACCGCCATGATGTTCTAAGCTATCGCGTACCCTTTGGCAAAGTTGCTCCGTCGTCCAAGGTCGTCCGGCAACGCCAATGACTGGGACATTGAGATGGCCCCGCCGTACCATTGCCTGAAGGCTGGGGAAGATTTTTTTGTAGGCTAGGTCACCTGTTGCCCCAAAAAATACTAGTGCGTCTGAATCAGGAGTTCCCATGACCAACCTCTTTAGGAATTAGCTTTTTCATGATGGCCGCCAAACTGATAGCGCATGGCTGACAAAAGTTTGTCGGCAAAGTCTGCTTCGCCACGGGAGCTAAAGCGAGCAAACAGCGCTGCACTTAACACCGGAGCTGGTACAGATTCATCGATCGCCGCGATCACTGTCCAACGGCCTTCGCCAGAATCCGATACGCGACCGCCAAACTCTTCTAAATTAGGGCTTGTCAATAAGGCGATCGCTGTCAAATCCAATAGCCAGGAAGCAATTACACTACCCCGACGCCAGACTTCGGCAATATCTGCAAGATTAAAGTCATACTGATAATGCTCTGGATTGCTTAATGGTGTGGTTTCAGCATCGATCTCGCGCTGATTCTTGCCGATGTTGGCGTGGTGAAGAATATTCAAACCTTCTGCATACGCCGCCATGACACCGTATTCAATGCCGTTGTGCACCATTTTGACGAAGTGTCCCGCACCGATGGTCCCGCAGTGGAGATAGCCTTGCTCGGCAGTACCGCCTGCCTTGTCTCGTCCTGGAGTGCGGTCAATCGCTCCTACACCCGGAGCTAGAGATGCAAAAATGGGATCGAGGCGTTTGACGGCCATTGGTTCGCCGCCTATCATCAAGCAATAACCCCGCTCCAATCCCCAAACACCTCCACTCGTACCGCAATCAACGTAGTGAATGCCTCGCTCCTTTAATGTGGCCGCTCGACGAATGTCATCATGGTAGTATGAGTTACCGCCATCTATAATAATGTCATCTGGTTCGAGTAGCTCAATGAGCGTTTCAATGGTTTCATCCACCGAAGCGGCAGGCATCATCAACCAAAGGGCGCGGGGTTTAGATAACTTGCTGACTAGATCGGCGATTGAGCTTGCTCCGGCTGCAATTACACCTTCCCTGACCATTGCCTCCAATTTCTCAGTACGGCGGACATAGCCAACTACACGATGCCCAGCACGCATCAAACGCTGTGCCATGTTTGCGCCCATACGTCCGAGTCCAATCATTCCAAGTTCCATAGGTTTTTCGCCTCCTGGTTTTCAGCTTTTTGCGTTCAATAGCAGCAAGGGTGGCTGCTATTCCTCTGTTGAGGCACTTACGCTCAGACTGAGTTGACTCAGATCTTGCACCAAACGTAGATACCCGTAAAAAACCAATAATCAGTCCAAAACTATAACAACCGTCAAATCAAAACAGATAAGTATGTTTAGTTATAAATAAAACTTAGCTTCTGTAGATTTACAGAAACAGAAGATTACCATGTCGGCGGTTATTCTTTTGCCCAAAACATGGATATGTTTGCATCTGAATCTCCACATATCTTGCACCTAGCCCTAACGAATGAAATTCGTGGCTATACAAACGAAGTCCGCCTACGCGGACTAACCGAAAATCAATGGTTTGGAACCCGCGCAGGCGGTGAGTGAGTCGCAGTCTACAGCCCTTCGGGCATCCTCTAACGGGCGGTTCCCGTCGATTGCGTATCGCTAGAGCGAAAGCTCCGCTAACGCGTAGCGTGCCGGAGGCATCACTCCCGTACAGCCTGCGGCATCCGGAGGCTGTACTTCTGCCTTCTTAACTCAGGCAGGAAGTGATATAATTTATAATTCGTAATGACGCTTGCGGACTCGCTACCGCTACGCTAACGTGATTCGTAGTTAAGACATATCGAAAAAGGTTTGATAAAGGCTGTTTACACATAGTCTTTAAGGATGGGAGACTTTCCTTTAACTTGAGGTAGGAGCCAGCCAGAGGGCTAAGTTTCGCACATAGGCTTTAATATGTTCAAGGGCTTGTGGGTTTTGCTTCATCCCATCTCCAGGGGGTTCGGTTACAAAGCTAGGTGCGCCCATATCAACATCCCAATTGTAGTCGGCGAAATGGTGGAAGCTTGATTCAGCGATCGCACGTCCTAAAATATTTCCTTGTTCATCCTGGGTACTTTCAAAAGCAACTACTAAGTTGAAGTCCCGACCGGAGACTGAGCTTGTACCCAAGGCAATTACTCGTGCATTCTTCTCGTTTGCAGGCACACCTACGGCTCCTTCATGGGGATGAGCCGGAAAGAATTCAATCTCCTCAGAAGGTGATGTAGGATTCTTGAGTAAGTCATGAATAGGTTCTATGGGAGCAATTTTCTCGTAGTCACCATTTAACCCAGAATGGAAGTTGGGCCAGGAAATATACTTAGTGTAGATGTCATCAGGGTAGTGGTGCGAGGGATCGGGATCGGGATTCTTACTGTGAAAGTAATGGGCTGCGCCGACACCACCAAGATTGCAAACCGAACAACCTACATCTTGATGGTCACGGCTGACCAATAAACCGCCGCCGCGCTGACGGAAGGCACTGATGCTCTGACACTCTTTTGGAGTTATGCCATCCCCTACATCCACAGCAAACAGCCACAGTTCATCAAAATCTGAATTATCCAGCGTACTTAAAACTGGATCGTTTTTTTCAGCAGTATTTTCTCGATCCCTTGCTGTTACCTGGTACAGGGGTTCCCCAGTGTCACTTTTCAACGAAGCTAAATAGTCCTTTAGCAAAGAAAATCGCCCAATATACCAATCATCTTCATTGGTGGGAATTGTTGTCTGTAACAGAATTTGAATCGGTTTAGTCATGATCTCACTCCCTAGGGTTCCTCTCGCAGCATGAGCTAATTACTAGATCAACGTGGGAATTGTAGCGAGATAATCTAAGCAAAAAATGAGGACGTTTAAAGAGCAATGCTTTTGTGAAAGCAGAGAGTCGAACTGAAGTTTTCTCAATTTTAGCAGCCGTTTGTATGACTGGTGCCATTGGGGGATGGATACTCCCGATTCTTATTAAAACTTAAACACAGGGATTTTATGGAATTGGGAATGAATAGGAGACAACATGGCACGCTGTTTATCAAAAACCACAGGTGCTGGTTAATAAAGGAGCGATCACCCTCAATACTTGTCGGGTTTTGGGGGAAAGGAAAAAGGTTAAAGGGAAAAAACCTTACAGCACTTGCGTCTGTTATGAGGTACACTAAATTAAAATATAAATACCTTTAAATGAAGTCATACTCTGTCGAGTTTCGAGAAAAAATAGTTGCAGCACATCTTCAAAAAAACATCTCAATCAGGAAAGTAGCTAACATATTTTCCGTCTCAAAGAGTTTAGTGCAAAAGCTTGTAAAGCAACAAAAACTTGAAGGAAATTTACAACCAAAGCCGCGAGGGAAACCACAATTTAGTCATTTAACAAATGCGGAAGTAGAGTTAAGGGAATTAGTTGAAGCACATCCAGATGCAACATTGATAGAGTTATGTGAATTCTTGGCAGACAAGACTGGTAATTGGGTGGGTCGAAGTGCAATGTGTCGGGCCTTACAGAAATTAGGATTAAATCGTAAAAAAAAACAAAGCGGAGTACCCAAGCCGGGACTCTTAGAGTCTTAAATTTAAGATTAGATTATTGGGAAAAGGTCAAACATATAGAGCCAGAAAATTTAGTATTTTTGGACGAAACTGGCGTTCTACTTGGGTTAACGAGGACTCATGCCCGTTCACAAATGGGAACAAGAGCTTACTCTCTTAACCCCTTCTATAGAGGTTCAAAAGTTACAGTAATTGGAGCAATTAGTATTAACAAAGTAGTTGCATTAATGACAATGAATAATTCAATGGATGGCAGGGCATTTGAATTATTTGTTGAGAAGTTTTTAGTGCCAAATTTATGGTCAGGAGCAGTAGTAGTCATGGATAATTTATCCGCACATAAACTAGATTCAATTGTGCTAATGATTGAAGCTGTAGGCGCGAAAGTTATTTGTTTATCCTCATACTCTCCCGATTTTAATCCAATTGAATTATGGTGGTCACAACTTAAATCTTTTCTACGCCGTTTCGCTCCAACTACAACGGAAATGGTTGATAAACTAATCTCAGTTGCACTCGACTTAATAAATCCTCAACAATTAAGAAACTGGTTTGCTAGTTGCTGCTACTGTACCTCATAATAGCCGGAAACGCTGTAAGGATGATTGTATTGATAGATTTCGGTTTGTATCCAAGCAGAACGGGAAGTAGCAGCTTCAACAGTAGAACTAAAACCTAAACTCAAGACCAAAGAAATGGCAACAGCAGACAATTGTTTTAGCACAGTATTCTATTAAGATGTAAATAGATTGATCATCTCACATCTTGCACTAAGAAAAATTGATGTAATTTAGTTACTCAATATTAAACCAAAACCCTTGATTTAGCTACAAAAACCCATGAAAATCAGGTAGCCACATCGCCTATGTTTTTACGTTGCCTGTGTTTCTACGGAGAGGTGCAATATATGAGCCTCCGACTAACGCGGCTACACGCTAGCAAAATATAGAAGAAACACCGCCGAGATTAAAAACCTCGAATCCTTACCTGGCAAGGATTATAAAATGTGTTTCTTCTCTAGTTATGGAAATTGAGGTTTTTGGCGATTGTTCTTAACTTTGATTAACCATCAATTCTTGCAGCATTGCCTGATTAATTCGTTGGGTTTCTTCCCTCGCGCCTGGGGGAGTGTTGATGAATTGCTGAATTACTTCTGGTGTATGTGTTGTCGCTGCGAATCCCGTTCCAATGTTGGTTACTATACCAAGATTTGGGAATATTTTTTCAAGATACGGATACCGGATACCGTTGGCGAATTCCCCAAACAGCTAAACTGAACCGATTAGTTCAGCAATGAAACAATTGAGAACCTTCTGAGCAGTTTTATACCCAGTAGCTTGCTTACCCAATTTCAGTTCAGACAAAACACGATCACGTAAAATTTCAAGTTCCTCTATCGCCAACGCAACAGACTGTTTTGCAGCCTTATCAGATGTTAGATGAAACTCCCTCTGCCGTGTAATACTCGGTTGGGATTCGTTTTCTGGTGGAGTGTCAGCTAAAAATCCTGAGTCTTCCCGTGTAATACTCGGAAGAGCGTTATGCCTAACAATGTGTTCTAAATAATCAGCACGGGTTAAGCCAAAACATTCAGAAGCAATACCAATAGCCTTCCAAGTATCATCTGTTAATCGCAAAGAGCGTACTTCACGATAGTCATCATTCTTAAGCGCAAACTTTCCTTGAATATCCCGTTTGAACATAAACTCAACCGTGTATTACATCGTAAATTTAACTTAGAATAGCTAGCCTCACCATGTAATACATGGATAAAGCTCAAATTCTATTAATATTTAAGCAACAAGCAATCACGGTTATTTTCTAGCACACAGTAGAGTCTGCCAGTCTCGCAAAGTGTGAGGAGCGAGTTTTCGCCCGTGGGATCTCCTCCAACCAAGCGAAAACTCGACCTAGATTGATAGCGGCAGCAGTCAGGATATGTTGTAAGTGAGTTTTAGCTAGACCAATATACAGCGTTTCCGGCTATTATGAGGTACAGTAGCAGCAACTAGCAAACCAGTTTCTTAATTGTTGAGGATTTATTAAGTCGAGTGCAACTGAGATTAGTTTATCAACCATTTCCGTTGTAGTTGGAGCGAAACGGCGTAGAAAAGATTTAAGTTGTGACCACCATAATTCAATTGGATTAAAATCGGGAGAGTATGAGGATAAACAAATAACTTTCGCGCCTACAGCTTCAATCATTAGCACAATTGAATCTAGTTTATGTGCGGATAAATTATCCATGACTACTACTGCTCCTGACCATAAATTTGGCACTAAAAACTTCTCAACAAATAATTCAAATGCCCTGCCATCCATTGAATTATTCATTGTCATTAATGCAACTACTTTGTTAATACTAATTGCTCCAATTACTGTAACTTTTGAACCTCTATAGAAGGGGTTAAGAGAGTAAGCTCTTGTTCCCATTTGTGAACGGGCATGAGTCCTCGTTAACCCAAGTAGAACGCCAGTTTCGTCCAAAAATACTAAATTTTCTGGCTCTATATGTTTGACCTTTTCCCAATAATCTAATCTTAAATTTAAGACTCTAAGAGTCCCGGCTTGGGTACTCCGCTTTGTTTTTTTTACGATTTAATCCTAATTTCTGTAAGGCCCGACACATTGCACTTCGACCCACCCAATTACCAGTCTTGTCTGCCAAGAATTCACATAACTCTATCAATGTTGCATCTGGATGTGCTTCAACTAATTCCCTTAACTCTACTTCCGCATTTGTTAAATGACTAAATTGTGGTTTCCCTCGCGGCTTTGGTTGTAAATTTCCTTCAAGTTTTTGTTGCTTTACAAGCTTTTGCACTAAACTCTTTGAGACGGAAAATATGTTAGCTACTTTCCTGATTGAGATGTTTTTTTGAAGATGTGCTGCAACTATTTTTTCTCGAAACTCGACAGAGTATGACTTCATTTAAAGGTATTTATATTTTAATTTAGTGTACCTCATAACAGACGCAAGTGCTGTAACGGCAATCGCGCAATTCAAAAGCTCTGATCCCCTGAGAAATAGTTCCTTCAATGCCTGAGCGCAGTGCATACTCTTTTTGAAATTCCTCAGTTTTTTGTCGCTCTCTGGCTTTTTGAAGGGCTTCGTAATCTGGTTGTGTCTGTATGGTTAACGCCCGTGGGTCGTTAGCAGCACGGGTACACTGAGAGCGAACTGGACACTTCTTGCAGTCTTTTGTATGGAAGTTAACGTGAATTACTGGATGTCCATAAACATCTTTAGTATTTTTCTATCGACTACTGCGCTTACCTTGAGGACAATAGACTACTTTTCGCTTCCAGTTGACTCGAAAGTGAGATACATCAAACCCAAGTCCGGCTTTTGCTTGCCATGCACCATTAACCGCAACTGGGCCGAACAGGTCAATGTCATAGTCGCGCTCGGAGCTAGAAAGCAATTGAGAGGAGGTGTATCCCTGGTCAACTAAATGTTGTCGAGGTAAAAGGTTTTTTTGAGCTAAGGATTGGTGAATTGAAGACACAACAGTTTGGTCTTGTGTTGTAGCAACAGTTGTCTCTACATGAGTGATAATGTGTGGTGAATCTTCATCACAACTTTCAGTCAAATGCACTTTGTAACCTGTCCAGTTGGTTGTGCGTTTGGTGCTGTTACGCGCATCTAAATCATAGGGAGAGCGAATTCGCACCGCCGAAGGTGGCCCATCTTTGTCACTGCGTAATTCAATCTTGTCTGTTGGTGCATAATATTGCTGTAACCAAACCTGACGCAAAACTTCTACGGCTGGTGACCGTTCAGGGGGTAGAAGAGAGATAGCCAAAAATTACCCCCAAAATCTGATAAATTAAGTGACATGGAACAGAAGTGCGTCAATCACTGAGAACAGATACCCCCAGAAGATTGGGGAAAGACTCCAGCCAGTGTCAAAAAACTGGTGGAGACAATGGCGCAGCAAATAGAGCAACAGTCAAAGAAACTAACGGAAGTCTTGACAGTTCAAGAACAATTATTAGAAAAAATTAATCGGACTTCCGTTAACTCATCATCACCACCATCAAGTGACCCACCGGGATTTGGAAAAAAGCTGCAAAAGAAAAAAAGCGGTAAAAAGCGAGGGGGTCAGCCCGGTCACAAAGGAAATAGCCGGGACTTATACCCAATAGAAGAATGTAGCGAAGTAATAGACCATCATCCAGAAGAATGCAGAAATTGTGGCTCTACCCTGACTGGAGTTGATACAAACCCCTATCGTCACCAGATAGTAGAAATACCACCAATCAGTCCCATAGTCATAGAGCATCGTCTACATCAATTGACCTGTAAAGGATGTGGCACAAAGACCCGTGCAATACTACCAGAAGACGTGAACCCAAGTGGATACGGAGTCAGAGTAGTAGCACTAGTAGCACTTCTGAGTGGAGTGTACCGCAACAGTCAGAGAATGGTACAAAGTGCCATGCAAGAAGTGTTTGGAATCTCAATATCATTGGGAACCGTCAACAGACTGCGGCTTGAAGCGAGTCATGCCCTGGCAACCTGTGTAGATGAAGCCAAACTATATATTCAAAACGCAAACATCGTCGGAGCCGATGAAACCAGCTTTAATCAAGGAAATATAGATGGTAGTAATCCTGAACAGAGAAAAGCTTGGTTATGGGTTGCAGTCACCTAGTCACATTTTTTGAAATCGCCCTCACCCGTTGCACCCAAGGGGCAAAGAATTTATTGGGTGAAAACTTCAGGGGGATTTTGAACTCCGACCGTCATGGCGCTTACAACTGGGTAGATTTAGAACGACGGCAATTATGTTGGGCGCATCTGCGACGGGAATTTATCAAAATATCGGAACGGACTGGAGTCTCGGCAGAATTGGGAACAATTCTGGTGAAACAACAGGAGAAGTTATTTGAGTTATGGCATCGAGTCCGAGATGGTACGTTATCTCGTGGTGATTTTGTGGTTTTGGTTCAGGAGATTCGCTCATCCATCAGAGCAACTTTGCACGAAGCTAACGAATACGAGATTACAGGACGGGAAAAAACTCCCTTAGCAAAAACAGTCCGCACTTGTCGTCAACTGCTCAAAGTTGAGTCGGCGATGTGGTTATTTGTGACAACTTTCGGTGTCGAACCCACTAATAATGCGGCAGAAAGAGCGATTCGGGAAAGCTGTGATATGGCGACGGACTAGTTTTGGCTCTCAAACTCAGGCTGGTAGTGTTTTTGTGGCTCGGATGTTAACTGTGGTGACAACCCTCAAGTCCCAACAGCGTCATGTTTTGGAGTTTATGACTCAGGCTGTTATTGCGGCTCGTGGTGGTACACCCCCTCCTTCTTTGATTCCAAACCCTACTACTTGTGCTGATGATTCTGATTTGTTGAAAGCTGCCTAATTTTATTGCTGGATTTTGGGGGTTGTTTTTCGTCTTCTTTATACCCCCTGAACGCTTACCATTAGAGGCTTTAGAAAAACCTAATAGCCAACCGAAAATTACAAGCACAAAAGAAGCTAAAAAAATTGATATTCAAAACTTTCCCATTCTCAAAGAAGTAGCTGCTTCCTCAGGTATCACCTTGACAGCCCAAGCTAATCAACCAGAGCAGTAAACAGAAGTTAAATATACCCTAAATATTATTTTAGCTCCTGATTTGGTATTGCAATATCAAAGATATCTAGAAAATCCACAAGATTTTACTTTAAAAGAGTCAGTTGAGAAAAAACTTAGTGCTGCAATAATTATGCAGATGTTTGCAACTGATGAAAATACAGCCAATAAATTTATCTTACAGGTAAATTGGGAAAATTCTCTGGATTTTCTCGAAGAAGAAATACAAAAAGGTGTAGTCAAAATCGATATTTCACAGAGTAACTATAACAAGCTTAAGGCTATAATTCACAAACTTTCTTCAGAAGAAGTTGCCAAAATTGGGATTCCCACAATTGATACATTACCAAGTCCATATATTAATCAGTTCATCGAGCTACTTAAAATTAATGCTTTTAAACGCTTACAGGACAATCTTAAGCTACTCCAAGAGGAAGAAGCTAAATATAAAAATACTCAGGTAGATAACATACGCTGGCAGCGCCTGCGTCAGCTTATAGAGCAAGATAGAACACTAGCTAGCAAGCAAAAGGGATTTAATAGGAAACTTGATGAGCTTGACACTCAAGCTAGTACAGTAGGTGGCCTTTCTACTTCCAGTGTTCAACAAACAGTAATTGCCTCAATCGCACAGCAGAGAGGTGAATTACTCCTGAAGATAAAAGAAATTCAGCAGGTACGCCAAGTTGTACGTTCCCAATATCCTGCTCTGGCTGTTCTCGATACACAATATTTTTCTTCATCCACAACCAATGAAAATGTACTCACAGAAATTTCTCAAAAATTTAACGATATTCGTAAAACTATTGCTGATCTAGAAAAACGGCTGAGTAAGAATGATATTCCACTAAACAAACTTACTCCTATTGTGGAAGAAACTAAAAAACAGATGGGTGTGACTGAAGATGCACAGGATGAGAAAGGTCAAAAAATTTTAGATTGGTTAAAGGAGGAACAAAAAAAAGAAGATACAATTAACCTTATTGGTACACTCTCTGGTATAGTTCTGTCTGTCGCTAGCTTTTTTACAGCTGGTGTAACCTCTATATTCCTGGGAATCGCTGGTTTTGGGGTAGGTTTAGGAACTGGGGTTTATAATTTAGAAATTGCTGATGATTTGAATGCTGCTGCTGAAGCTTCCACTGTCGGGAAGCCATTAGTTAAAGACTCAGAAGAAGCTCGTTTAAACTACTTCCTCAGCTGGGTCAATGTGTTCCTGGCTGGTTTGGATCTAGGGGTGGTACTCCGGACAGGCTCATCGGTAATTAAGGGCGCACAAGCTGCAAAGCAATTAGTTAGGATGGAAGGTGCAGAGGTGCTGCATCAGTTAAGCCGAAAACAAATTGCCCAATTTGACCAGGCAATACAGTTGCAACGTACAGGTAAGGTTGAAGAAGCAGATAAAATTCTTAAACAATTAAAGGAGAATTTGGGTGAAAAAACATTTAATTAGGCAAACTCTCTTTTAGAAAGGGCACGAGTAGAATTAGGAACTAGCGCAAAATTAGGAGAAGCTATATCAGATTCTTCACAAAGAGTAGGAACTGTCCGAATGGAAGAACATCCGGATTATAATAATTTGATACAGAGAATTGAGTCTTCAGGTTATAAAATAGTATCTGATAATTCAGCAAATCCTTCAGCATTTGTGGAGGTAAAAGACATTGTGGATGCTGAAGGTAAAAGAATTCGATTAGAAAAAACACTTCAAGTATTTAAAGGAATGAGATATTTAGACTTAGAGCATGAATTCGGACATATAGAGCAAATAGAAAAATTTGGCGATATTTCTCTACCTACAAGACGCTATACTATAACCAAAAAAGGAACCTTACGCGAATTTCATAACCAATCAGGCGTAATTACATCTAAGTTAAATGATATTCTTGAATATCATAATCGCCTTAAAGAATTCTTACGGCTTTACGAGCGAAAAGCAAATGTTGAATTATTAAAAGAACATGCGACTGGTGTAGGAAGTTTCCGTATGGATGCTAGTAAAGCAATGATAAGCCCGAATATGAAGAAATGGGTGAATGAGAATTTTCCTGACCTATTTGAACTAGAAATTGAATATCAGAGGATTGGAGGAAGAGAATATGAACAGAAAACTGGAAGAACTAGAGGAATTTAAAATTTTAGATTTTTTTGTGGTATTTTAACGTTATGAAACCGTATCCTAGATATGATTTTCCTGTAAGTGTAAGACATCATATGTATGAAATCCAAAATTCTACAGCAGGAGGGTTTTTTAAAAATATATATGATGTCATATTAAACTTTAGTATGACTATTCTATTTGTACCAAATGTTGATATCTCTACTGTAAATCTGAGATTGTATCAATCAGATATTTTGGATGAAGATAATGTAAAAAATGAAACTCAAGCTAAATTAATTTGCATAGCCAATGCATTTTATAGTGTTACTCCAAATTCATTAATGGCTGGACAAGAAAAATTAATTCCTCAGTATTTTCCAGAGATACCAGGAGGAGTTATTTTTTTTGTTACCTCTCAAGAATTTCAAGTATTTAGCCAGGAATTATCTAATTTTTATGAAGAACTACTAGGTGAAGGATTCTATGCATATCGTACTATTTCGGACATTAAAAATTTTGCTTTTGCTGATTTTTTAATTGAACGAGTTATTACGTCAAAATACCTGTTGCCCCATCATTTAGAAATTCTAGGAAGATGAATAGGCACAAAGGTATTTTATCCTTGAGCAAGAATGGATAGTTTTGGCTAAGGAGGCTAACAGACTTGCCGATACACGTTTCGGGTTGCTTTACCTCAATGATATTTCCGAATGTTGCTCAGGTGCGGGTCAGCACAACTTCCTGGCCAATAGTAACCCAAGTTGCTAGTTATGTGAGATATTAAATCTTAAGTATTATTACTTGGGTTAAAGAAAGAATCTTAAAAAAGTGACATGGATTTTCTCAAATTTTATAGCTAAGTCAGTCATCTCATGGTTGATACTTAGTGCCATATGATATTAATTTTCCTTAGTGCCAAATATTAATCACTCACTCAGACAGATGAACTAGAGATGAAAAACTAGGAAAATTCCCTCCACACAGAATTATCGGAGGGTAGAATGTTAGATAAAATAATCACAATCTACGCTATTGTAGACGATTTATTAAAAGCAATTGGACACACTGAAGATATTCGGTGTCAGATGAGCGATGCAGAAATTATTACTACGGCATTAGTTGGATCTATATTCTTCGGTGGCAATCATCGTCAGGCTTGCAACTATATGAAAGATCATAAGCTAAGGAGTGAAGATGTTACAAAAATCTCGCTTTAATCGCCGCCTACATCGTCTTTTTATGCTAATGAATGATATTTTTCATCAGCTAGGAATGATACTAAAGGAAATTAGCGAGCATACAGAATACTTACTAGACTCGTTTCCTATACCATTATGTGACAATATTCGTATTTTTAACGTCAAGTTGATTCATTCAGAAGATTTTCGGGGTTATATCGCCTCAAAAAAAAGGTAACCGTTCAGGGGGTTAGAAGAGCGATCGTTAAAGATGA
Organism: Cylindrospermum stagnale PCC 7417; assembly: GCF_000317535.1. Lineage (NCBI taxonomy): Bacteria > Bacillati > Cyanobacteriota > Cyanophyceae > Nostocales > Nostocaceae > Cylindrospermum > Cylindrospermum stagnale. Next base: position 406,260 of record NC_020050.1, on the reverse strand, counting down.
CCCCAAAATCTGATAAATTCAGAGATATGGAACAAAAGCGCCTAAATCATGTAGAGCAGATACCCGCAGAAGATTGGGGAAAGACTCCAACCAGTGTCAAAAAACTGGTGGAGGAGATGGCGCAGCAAATAGAACAACAGTCAAAGAAACTAACGGAAGTCCTGAGTGTTCAAGAACAATTATTAGAAAAAATCAATCGGACTTCCGTTAACTCATCATCACCACCCTCAAGTGACCCACCAGGATTTGGAAAAAAGTGGCAAAAGACAAAAAGCGGTAAAAAGCGAGGGGGTCAGCCCGGTCACAAAGGAAATAGTCGGGACTTGTACCCAATCGAAGAATGTAGCTCAGTAATAGATCATCATCCAGAAGAATGCGGTAATTGTGGAGCCACCCTTACGGGAGTTGACACAAACCCCTATCGGCATCAGATAGTAGAAATTCCACCCATTAGTCCCATAGTCATCGAGCATCGTTTGCATCAATTGACCTGTATAGGATGTGGCACTAAGACCCGTGCCATATTACCAGAAGATGTGAACCTAAGTGGTTACGGAGTCAGAGTAGTAGCACTAGTGGCACTTCTGAGTGGAGTGTACCGCAATAGTCAAAGAATGGTACAAAGTGCCATGCAAGAAGTATTTGGAATCTCAATATCATTGGGAACCGTCAACAGACTGCGGCTGGAAGCGAGTAATGCCGTGGCAACCTGTGTAGATGAAGCCAAACTATATATTCAAAACGCAAACATCGTCGGAGCGGATGAAACCAGCTTTAATCAAGGAAATATTGACGGCTTTAATCCTGAACAACGAAGAGCCTGGTTATGGGTTGCAGTCACCCCCCTAGTTACATTTTTTGAAATAGCCCTGACCCGTTGTACCCAAGGGGCAAAAAATTTATTGGGTGAAAACTTCAGGGGAATTTTGAACTCTGACCGTCATGGGGCTTACAACTGGGTAGATTTAGAACGACGGCAATTGTGTTGGGCGCATCTGCGTCGGGAATTTATCAAAATATCGGAACGTTCTGGAGTCTCGGCAGAATTGGGAACAATTCTGGTGAAACAACAAGAGAAGTTGTTTGAACTTTGGCATCGAGTCCGAGATGGTACTTTATCTCGTGGTGATTTTGTGGAGTTGGTTCAGGAGATTCGCTCATCCATCAGAGCCACGTTGCTTGAAGCTGACGAATACCAGATTACAGCACGGGAAAAAACACCCTTGGCAAAAACAGTTCGCACTTGTCGTCAACTGCTCAAAGTTGAGTCAGCGATGTGGTTATTTGTGACAACTGTTAGTGTCGAACCCACTAATAATGCTGCTGAACGAGCTATTCGTCCTGCTGTAATCTGGCGACGGACTAGTTTTGGCTCTCAAACTCAGGCTGGTAGTGTTTTTGTGGCTCGGATGTTAACTGTGTTGACAACTCTCAAGTCCCAAAAGCGCAATGTTTTGGAGTTTATGACTCAGGCTGTTGTTGCGGCTCGTGGTGCTAAAACTGCACCTTCTTTACTTCCAGAAACTGCTACTTGTTCTGATGATTCTGACTTGTTGAATGCGGCCTAATTTTATTGCTTGATTTTGAGGATGGTTTTTCGTCTTCTTTATACCCCCTGAACGGTTACAAAAAAAGGTATTTTTACGGCGTGAAAGTTCACTTAATTAGCACAAATGATGGTATTCCTGTTGAATTTGTGTTTATGCCTGGAGCCGCTAACGATGTCCGTGATTTAAATGCTTTACCTCTAAATTTACTACCTGGTAGCGAGATTTACGTTGATGCAGGTTATACTGATTATCATATTGAGGATGACGTAGAAGAAACAAGTGAATTTTCTTTAGAAGTCATGCGGAAAAAGAATTCCAAACGTAAAGACTTGCCTTGGAATCAATATGTTAAACAACATACTCGGCATTATATTGAAACAGTATTTAGCAGTATCACTTGTCCATTTCCAAAATTTATCCATGCGGTTACGTATGAAGGATTTCTACTGAAAGTACAAGCATTTATTTTTGCATTTACTATTCAAAAAGCATTTATTTAATTCGGTAATTTTTATATCTGATAATAGTTAAGTATTGGGAGTTGCACAGTATTGTAGCTCTTGAGCTATCTTGCGTATTTATACAAGAATCAACAATTATTAATAATTAGATTATAATAACTAGCAACTTAGGTTACTAGGTTCTGAGTGTTTGATTCTCAACTACTTTTTCGTCTTATTACCTAAAAACTTGATTACACAAGCAATATAGGCGTTTCATCCTCATTCTAGCTTTTTTTGATTTGTTGATACCATGCTCAACTAATGAGGCGTTCGTTCTATCACTATAGGCTAAAAGGAAATCTATCTGTTGCGATCGCTTAAACTGATATCCCCAAACATGATCACCAAAAGTGGACAAGACCCTTAATTTGAGCCAACAATTTTCTTGTTTGCAAGCCGGAGCGTTTATGTTTGCGAGCCGCAACAGTTACGAAGTGATAAATGTCTGACAGTGGTGCAGCCTTGGGAAAAACCTGTCCAAAATTGGCGGAACATCGCTTGAGGGCGGCTTTTAGAATCTCGTTTTCACCCAAGATAGATATTGGTTTCTGCCGAGAAAGCGCGTCCTTTTTTAACGCATCTAACTCCTTCGATTTTGGATAAGGACCCGCCAATGAAAAGATAAGGAACCGCCAATGAAAGGATAACTTTAATGAAACCCTTTCTACGTTCTGGATATTTTTGTTTACTCAATTTTATTCCTCCCAATCCTCAATTTGCAAGCCATTCACGCGACTAAATTCCCGCGTATTATGCGTAACTAATATCAAGTTATTCACCATCGCAATAGCTGCTATTTGGAAATCATTGGGGCCAATAGGAGTCCCATTAGCTGCCAAATCCGCTCGAATTCTTCCGTAAATGAATGCAGCCGAATCATCAAACGGCAGCGAAACAAACAGATTGAGAAACTCTTGCTGTCTCGCTAGCGTTCTTTCAGGATTATTGCTTCTCATTGCTCCATAAAATAACTCCCCTTTGACCACAGAACACACTGCAATATCTGCAAAATTTGTTGCTCGTAGACGCTCACGAATTGCCAGTGACCTACCATTGAGATAACGAGCGCAAACATTAGTATCCAGTAAATACCTCACACAATTTCTTCCCGTACTTCAAAATTACCCTCAGAATCAATGACAATAGGATCATCCTGACAACTGCCATAAGTCCGCTCAAAAAAACCAGGAGGCCAGCCTAATTCTTCTGGTGTTTTTGTGGGTGTTGCTGCTTCAATTGGCTGATAAATCACCATTACTTCTATTTCTTTATCCTGCAATCCCACCGGGATTTCTAAATGTAAAATGCCATCTTGTCCTATATACTGGCGTATTTTTATACTTTGCATAACTGTTGCTCTTGAAAGTAGGGTTAACAACAAACATATTTATTCTAAAAGCGAAACCCTTTTGATAACGCGGTTGCTTGCGCGTATTGCCTGAAAAATAAGCGATCGCTTTTAGCGGGCGCTCCGCGCCATCGCCTCCGGCGGGCTGAGTGCCCATCGCTACTTGGGGTTCAGCCGGGATATGGATACCGTTGGCGAATTCGGAAAAGCAGCATACTAGCTGGTTGGTTTGCTGGTTAGTTCAGTAATGAAACGATTGAGAGCCTTATGAGCAATTTTATACCCAGACGCAAGATTCCCCAACTTCAGTTCAGACAAAACACGGTCACGTAAAATTTCCAGTTCTGAAAGTCTGAGCGTGTGATGAGACTCCTGATTCAGTGTAATACCTGGTTGAGGTTCTGGAGGAGTGGGAGCTAAAAAATCGGAGTCTCTCCGTGTAATACTCGGTAGAGCATTATGCCTAACAATGTGTTCTAAATAGTCAGCCCTGGAGAAGCCTAAGCATTCAGAAGCAATACCAAGTGCTTTCCAGGTATCATCAGTCAGTCGCAAAGAACGAACCTCACGATAATCATCATTCTTGAGTGTAAACTTTCCCTGAATATCGCGTTTCAACATAAACTCAACCGTGTATTACATCGTCAATGTAACTTAAAATATCAATTCTTTTCCATGTAATACACGGAAGCAGAATTAAATCGGGAGCAATGCGATTTTGTGAGGTGGCAGCGATCGCTAATTTAAATACTGAGACCAAAAGCAAATTAAAGCACTAAAAATTCAAGTGTTTTTACGACAATTTATCCTTTGGAGATATACCCAAAAGCTATGATAGTTAATATTTTGATTCTTATCTAAATAAATTGTCTAATTAAATAATGACAGATTAAAGTATTTTTTGTGACAAAAAGTTTGACAAGAAGCTGCCTCAAGTATAAAATTCATCCAACAGTTTTTGGTTTAATGAAAGAAGTTAAAATTGAATCACCAAAATTATTCCAACTACCAGCCATCCATTGACAGCGTAGATGTAATATAATTTCTGCATTTTCTTTTAACCAAAATTTACTATTACCTTTCATCCTTAAATTAACAACTTGGCGAATTAAGCTCTCAATCGCACCACTACCAATTGGCAGTTTTTTTTCTAACATTTTGGCATAATTCAAACGTCCTTCACGATACGCACGTAAAAGGTAATCTCTTTGAGAAACCATAGTTTTGCAACGCTCTCCAGTAGTTTTTAAAATAAATTCATCCATCTGCTTCATTAAGGTAAGAGCATTACCTTGCTTTAAAGTTTTTCGTGCTTTATTAAACCAATCTTTACGTTCTTTATCATCACTAAAAGCAACATCTGCAAAAGTTTGTAAATGTTCTGTAACATGATAAAAATCAAATAATTCATAAGTTTCAGTTGGACATCCCAAGCGTTTTAGAAGTGTCGGAATATGTATCCAGATCCATTCGGCTCCGTCTGCGATTAATAAAACTTGCTTTGCTTGGCTAATTCCCAAACTAACCAGATGCATTTCTAAAATATCTAAAAATACTTTATAGTCACTATATGTTCCATCATTAGTGATAGGAATTTCAGAATTTTTAACTTTTTTACCTTGTTCATCAACTACATAAATTGTTAGTAACTTTGGCTCAATCCATGTGCCTGTAAAGCCATGACGGTTTGTTTTTGAATTTCTCCTTCCTTTTTTATTAATTCTAATTTTTGTTCTGCCACCATCTGCCGCGATTACAACTCTCTGTCCTTTAAGGAAATTACCACTGGGCAAATTTCCGCTTTTTCGATTCAATATTTTCGATTGACGAAGGTTGATTCCGATTTTACCAAACTTATATGTGAGCCGTTCAATACGCTTTAAACTTACATTAATTCCCCAACCGATTAGAAATGTACAGGCAGCTTCAAATGAACCAGAAATTGCACCATATTGAGTGATAGTTGACCAAACTAATGGTGTTAAACCTTCTTCCATCCCCAACCATTTTAAAAATGGACAGAAGCCTTGACCAGAGGATTTATTTTTCTCATTTTTCTCAGTTCTTGTTACTACATATGGTAGGTTTAAAGTTACTAAAACATTTCCGACCGTTAATATTTGTCTTTTTCTCAGCCCATGCCTATGAGTTTTAGGGTTCCACCAGCCTTGGGTTTGATTTATTGCTGTATCAAGAGCTTCTTGAGAAGAAGAAAGATTATATAAAAATAAGGCGATACATTGACCCGCCAAAATAAGGGAAGCATCTCTAATTTTTTGTTCTCTTTCTTTAACAATTCGCCCATCCCATTCTTGGACATCAGTCAATTCTAAAAGTTTCGCAATATTCTCTTTAAAATCTTCCAAGGATTTGGTTAAATCTAAAATTGCATATATATTTTTTTCCATCAAGGTATGTATTCCCTGTTTCAAAACTATTACTAAAAGGGAATTATACCTTTTTTTATGCCTAAGAAAAATATACAATAACGATGATTATTATTAATATTGAATCATGATTTCACACCGATGCCTGCCACGGGCGGAGCCATCGCCAGGTATTCTGATTTTTTAGTATTAATACTAATTGATATGTATTTAATATATTTATGTACTGAGGAATAAGATTAGCGATAGCGTATCCCTAACGGGGTGCCCTGCACTCAGCGCTCCGTAGGAATCGCTCTCCGTTTGGACTCACCTCACAAAATCGCATTGCTCCCAATTAAATCTTATTGATAAGTAAACAGCTAAATTGGTATTTTCTGTCACACAGTAAAATCCACCAATCTGGCAAAGTGTGAGGAGCGAGTTTTAGCCCGTGGCTTCTCCTCTAACCATGCGAAAACTCGACTGAGATTGATAGCAGCAGCCGTCAGAATATGTTGTAGATGAGTTTTAGCCAGCCCAATATAACGACAATCGCGCAATTCAAATGCTCGGATTCCTTGAGAGATAGTTCCTTCAATGCCAGAGCGTAGTGCATACTGCTTTTGAAACTCTTCGGTTTTTTGTCGCTCTCTGGCTTTTTGAAGAGCTTCATAATCGGATTGCGCCTGTATAGTTAACCCACGAGGATTTGTTTTTGCACGAGTACATTGATTCCGAACCGGACAAGCTAGACAATCACGCTGCCGAAACTCAACGTAAATTACAGGTTTACCGTAAACACTTTTATTCTTTTTCCAAAGGTAGCTACGCTTACCTTGAGGACAATAGACCGCTTTCTGCTGCCAATCTATTTGAAAGTGAGATAAATCAAATCCAAAACCTGCTTTTGCTTGCCATCCAACATTCAGGGCTACTGGCCCCAACAAGTCAATGTTGTAGTCTCGCTTTGAGCTAGAAAGTAATTGTGCTGATGTGTATGCTTGGTCAACCAAGTGCTGTTGAGGCAAAAGGTCTTTTTCTCCCAAAGCTTGGTGAATTGAGGGAACAACTGTTACGTCTTGAGTTGTAGCAACAGTTGTCTCTACATGAGTGATAATGTGTGGTGAATCTTCATCACAACTTTCTGTCAAATGCACTTTGTAACCTGTCCAGTTGGTGGTGCGTTTGGTACTGTTACGGCCATCTTCGTCATAGGGAGAACGAATTCGCACTGCTCCGGGTGGTCCATCTTTGTCACTGTGTAACTGAATCTTGTCTGTTGGCGCGTAGTATTGCTGTAACCAAACTTGACGCAAAACTTCTACGGCTGGCAGCTGTCGCAGTGCGATGGGGGAAGTTTGGGAATAGATGTTATCGAGTAAATGAAAACCATCTGCACCTATGATCTCGGCTAATGCTTCTCGTTCAGCAGGTGTTTTAGGCAGCCAAGAGTCTTCAAGGCGTTTGCTATAGCGGTCATACCACTCGGCTGGAGCTAGCGATTTTAACCAAATGGGTGCGACTTCAGCTACAGCATTTAAGGCATACCGCAGGGTTTCCCCCAAATGTTCCAGTCTGGTTAGCTCCCTGACTACAGCTAGTATATGAGTTGAATCTGTACGTTGTTTTCCTCTTACTGACAGTAGTTTGAGTTCCTGAAATTTCGACAGCATCAAGTCTAGTATTTGCTGCTCGACACTACCTGTTATTAATCGGTCACGAAATTCACTCAAAACACTAAAGTCAAAACCTGGGTCTGTTAACTCTAACGACAAAGCATATTTCCAATCAATCCGCCCTTGTACTGCTTGCGCTGCTTGTCTATCAGAGAAATTCTCTAAATATTGCATCACCAGTATCATCGCTAACCGCCAAGGTGCTTGTGCTGGCTGACCTCGTTGTGGATAAAGTGATGCGAAATCTTCATCCTGATAAAACACCCCAAGTTCATCACGCAAGCGCATATATAAATTACCTTTTGGAAATGCGGCCCTAGCTACACGTACTGTTTCATCGGGAATAGGAGGAATTTCTGAGGGATGTAAGCACATATACTGCCTCCAAAGGTATTTCTTCTAGTTTATTGATAATTGAGGCAGTTAACTTAATTTTTTCTCTTCATGTATTACACGGAAAAGGAGAATCACCCCCTCCATGTACTACACGGCAAAATCTTTGTTTTTATGTTAAGTAATGTTTCGCCAACGGTATCCGAATCGTTGCAATACCCCTACACCAGCAAAGAGTTTAGGATATACTAAAATCCATCAATTCCTGATACCAAACTTTAGGCAACATTGAAATTAAAGAAGTAATAAGTTTAGACTGCACTTTAAGCGACATTTTAGTTAAAATATACTGCCAAAACTTTTTATCTAAATGCTTATCTAGTGCAAATAGTTCTATTAACAATTCCTCATTAGATTTTAACTCTAAACACCCCGGCATAAAATCTACGGCTATCGCTTCAGCCTCTTTTTTCAAATCATCATTTATATCTTCAAAAATATTCCTTTTGTTATTATTACTATTTAATAGTGAAAGGAATATTTTTAACCATTGTTTCCAACCACCTCCAAATTCGGTTGCTAATTTGGAAATATAACCCTGACTGATACCAGAAGCTTCGGCTATAACTGGTTGAGTAATCTTTTGTCCTCGAGACCAAAGTTCTTTGACTGCGGTTTCAATCTTCCACCAAGATTGCTCGTCTTTAGAACCAGCTTCAATCGCTATCTCTGCTGCTTGTACGCATTTGACTTCATACTCTAAAAAACTCAAATCATAATCGGCACAGAAATAAAAGTAAAGTTTTTCTTCAGGGCGATTGTGTACTCTTAACCTGCCAATAGCTTGAGTAATTTCTGCTTGAGTTGCCCAGTTGATAAAATTTTGTAACTCTTGCTCCTGTGCTGATATATAATTGTCTAAACCATTATCATTAGATATCTCTGAGAACAAATCTGAATCGTCTATAACAGACAAATTTATATCTAATGTTGGGAAATATCTATTAGGTCTCAAGGTTAAGTACAGGGCTTCTAAGTAACCAATATTTTGATATGGAATTCCAAAAGTTGCTAAAGCTGTAATCCCCTGGAAATCATTAGAACCGCGACTATCTCTAAACCAACCTCCATCTTCAGTTTGACAGCATTTTACAAAGTCGATAAATTTAATATCACTGTGACGAGATAATAATTCTTGTCGCAGTGCGTTCACCCTTTGCTGACAGTAGGAAGAACGATTTTTAGAAACTTGTCCTAATCCTGTGATTTGGATGATTTGTAAATTGTTGGCTTTGGTTATTTCTTGCTCTACGGTTAAAATTTCTTGTGGGTCAATATCAAACCACCAAGCTATGTACTCAGGTTTGGTGGTAGCGTCTAAGTAAACGTTCCATTTTGCGGATTTAGCGATCGCACCATGACGAGAGTTGCGAGTTGTAATACTTAGCCGTCCATGTTCAATGCGGATTGCACCAGGAATTCTTCCACCCCAAATTTGTAAAAAAGGTATAAACCAGTTAACCACTATCTCTACTTGAATTTTCTCCACCAATTCAGAGATGGGATTACCAAACTGTTTTCGCATCTTTTTTGGTAAATCACCTAAATCTACTCCGTACTTGCTGGTGGAGTTAAATAGTGGTAATAAATCTGGTTGTAAAACCTCCATCGCTTCTGTGATAATTTCATCTAAATTACTGGGTGATTGTCCTAAGATTTCTCTCACACCAGCATCATTCCAGCCGTAGTAAGGCTGTTGAATTTCTCCTGTAATACATTGCCTTAAAATTGTCCACATTGGCTGCAACTGCATATTTAACTCAGGAGAGTTAGTCATTAATTCGGCAATTACTCGGTCGATATCACGTAAATTCGCTGTGATAGTATTAACTGGTTGCACTGTTTGCATGGCTTCATCCCAGAAGACACCGCTAGTTGACCAGTCAAAATCATTCGTGCTGGGTGCGCTATCGGGATGAGCGCGGATGCGATCGCATTTAAAAGTCTCTTGTCGCAAATACCGATGTCCAAAGCCTGGCCCTGTAACACCACGACAGGCTTCTAGCAAGTGACAGGTAGCACAGATGGGATTTTCTGCACCTTCGATAGAGTCTAAATTCTTGCTCCGTAGAACATTAAAAATTTGACTGCGATGGCAATTACCCTGTGTATCTGGGGTTTCTCCATTTTTAGGCCATCTTAAGTAGGGTTTGCCATTTGGGGTAGTATCCCAGACCATACCTGAATTGCGTACATCTAGATATTCGTAATTCCGCTCAATTGTCTCTGTAGTTACATTACGGGCATGGTTGGTAAAGTACCACAGCTTTCCTACTCCCAAAGGTTCTGGTTTGGCTGTGCCTGTATCATGGCTTTTAAACGTGCCAGTAGGACTTTGATCTAAAATGTGTTTCCAACCAGCTGCAATTGCTTCAGCGTACACTTGCAACCGTTGACCTTTCTTGAAAATGATTTTGGGTGGATGTTGTAAATCGCCACATTTGGGGAACTTCCCAGGTTTATACTCAATCACCTTGCACGGTGCAATGGGTAAGCATGAATTCTGCCTTTTTTCCGAAAGCAGCTTTTTTTCATCAGGTTGTGATGTCAAGCCTGGGTGATTAGTGATAATTCCCGCATCTGTACAAAATTCTCTTTCCCCCTGCTCCCTGCTCCCCTGCTCCCCTGCTCCCTGCTCCCTGCTCCCTGCTCCCTGCTCTCCTGCTTCCCTGCTGTCTATGGCTGATGCCTCCGGCACGCTACCGAGGTTAGCACAGCTATGCCCGCAGGGCTTTACACCCCGCAAGCTCTCATGATCAGTATTTAATCCACGGGATGAGACAGAATTTTGCTGACCAAAACCTTTTTTGGGTCGATAACGCTCTACCATGCGCCCAAACCAGAGTTTGAGTTTGTAGAGCATTCCCCATTCTCTGTCTACGGCAGCAAGGGATTTTTGGATTGGTTCTGTACACTGAGCAAAGAAATTTTCTGGTGTGGTAATTTCATTATGCCAATTGACCACCACCTGATATCCACCTTTGCGGCAGTACTCAATGCCTTTTGCATACTGGTGAATTAAATCTGGGTTCTCTGTGGAGTCGGTGCTAGGTTGCAGTTCAATCAGCTTATCTCCGGCTAAATGGAAGTAACCTTGTTTGAGTACTTGTCTAATTTGGTGATGAATGTGGCAGCAATTGAGGTAAGCTGCGGTGCTAATTAATTTAATTTCATTTTGACGACTTACTGCCAACAATTCGTCAATGTCTAATTGCTCTTTGGTTTCCAGTTGTCCCCAGTTACCCACAGACAGATGATACCTGCATTTACGGCACTGTTGTAGAGTATCTTCATTGGCTTTGGCAATGTGGGGGTTGAGTACTGCACCAGCATCAGGCATCAGCCGAATTTCTTGGGGACGCAGACGCTTGAGGTATTCTCTGAGGGTTTTTTCACCATAGCGAGCAGCACCGGCTGTGCCAATAACTGCGATATCAGTTTGCCCGGAACGCCACAAAAACATCGCGGTGAGTAGAGATTTGAGTGCCCCTTCGCAAAGAATCACCACTTTTACCTTTTTGGCGGTTGGGTGCTTCCAGCAAAACAGGGGTAATTCACCATTGGGCAATTTTGGGCCAGTTCCTCCCTGGTTGGCACCACTCAGCCAGATGTATTTGGGTTGAGTTCGCAAAGTGGCAATTTGAAAGCCTGTGATGTGAAAATTGGGGTCAAGGGCTGCGATCGCAATTCCTTCTCTCCCCAACAGTTTACCTTCTGGTGACACCCCAGCAAGAGCAGACGTTACACCCGCTGGGGGATAAGCTCCTGGTTCCCAGCTTCTCACCCAGCCTAAGTCTTTGAGCCAGTTAATCTCCTGAGTACTCAAATTTCTCTGGGACTGGAGATGGGAGAAATGTTGAGTACTCAAACTACTCACTGTTGAGTCTAAAAGTAATCGGTTTTGGCGATCGCGTTCCTCAATACTCAACCACCTTTTTGTCTGTCCACTGTCAGCCCGTTTTTGAGGTGAATACAGATGCTCACCCTGGATTTGACCACTTTTATCATCTAGGACGAATAAACCGCCCATATCGTTACGCAGGGGCTTGATAAAGCGATAACCAGCCGGGGCATCATGTTGGCTGAAACTCCGTAGGCACTCAATTAGATTATCTGGGCGAATAGCGCAACCGTGATGGTTGCCACAGACAGGACAAGGATTGCGTTTGGTGGTGTATTGACGTTTCATGGCAGCGCACTCAAAACCAGGTGAGTAGTCCCCGCAGGGCTGGAATAGATGTTCTGACTAGCATACAACCCGGTTTTGAGTAGTAAAATTTCTGCCATATCTATATAGTGTACAAGTTTTAGGTGATTTGAGTGGTTAGGGTTTGAAAGCTTTATTGGGTAAGGGTTTCCCAAAAATCAATTATCACAAGGGGGGGAGTTAATTATCACAAGGGGGGGAGTTAGTGAGTAGTCGAAAATTGCCCCTTTTTATTCTCAATAAGGGTGAGTAGTTATTATTTTTGAACGTAACATCAATAGTTGTGAGCTTTGGTATTGTCAATAAGTGAGATGTTTATCACGAGTGGGGGGATTTAGCGATCGCTCCTTACGGTGGTGTTAGTCATAATTCCTTGAGGGGAAGATAATGAGTAGTGGAAAATTACCCTTTTTATTCTCAATAAAGGTGAGTGGTTATTATTTTTGAACGTAACAGTAATGGTTGTGAGATTTGGTATTGTCAATAAGTGAGATATTTATCGCAAGTGGGGCATATGGCGATCGCAGAGCGTTTATGCAAATAATTGAATTACCCGTATCAGTGGCACAAATTATGAACCAATAGTAAAAATTGAAGATTTAAAGACCTAAAATAATGCTGGTAGCAATTTAGTCACAATTGCTGATTTTGATAGAGGTGTGTTTATGGATAGTAGTTTACAAATTGATACTGTTAAAAAGTTTGCAGAGATTATTGGTGATAATGATAACCTGTGGAAACTTATTCTTGGAAAAGACGTGATTCGTTTTATTCCAGAAATTACATATGGAATTAAAGGAAAAACTTTAAGCACATATATAGGACATCAAGAGGTATTAATTACAGTCAATTACAAAAATAAATTTAATGTCGAATACGATAAAGATTTTTTTGTGGAGATTTTTAATACAATAAACCCGCCAATTTCTTTAAAAGAAATACTTGTATTATTAGAAGTTGAGCAAGAGAACAAAAGGATAAAGGCTGAAAAAATTGAGGCTCAAAGAATAGAAGCTCAGAGACGAGAACTTGAAAAATTAGAAGCTCAAAAACGGGAAGATGAAAGACGAGAGGCTGAAAGACTAGAAACTGAAAGAAGGAATGCTAAAAAACTATCTTTACTACAAAACATAAAGGACAAATTTGAAAACAACTTTCTTAATGCTGGTAATTTTTATCAACTTTATTCTACTGAATACGTATCATTGCAAGAGTACCGATCTGAAAAATCAAATTACATACAAAATTGGGTAAAAACGAATTTAAACTCCTCTCCTGATCTCGAACAAGCAGCAGCAATTGGTAGTATTGAAAATCATGTACAAGTAATAGCTAGAGCAGGAAGTGGTAAAACCTCAACTTTAGTCAATCGAGCGATATTTTTACAGAAACATTGTGGTATTGCACCAGGAGAAATGTTGCTTTTAGCCTTCAATCGCAAAGCAGCAGACGAAATGCGAGAACGTCTAACTTTACAATTACAAAATTCTGTTCCTCATGTAATGACTTTCCATGCCTTAGCTTATGCCTTAGTTCATCCTGAAAATATTCTTTTTGATGAACCAGATGGAGAGCAGAACCAAAGCCGCGCTCTACAGATTGTAATTAATGATTACTTACACCACCCAATATTTTATGCAAAAATACGCGATTTGATGATGGCAGCATTTCATGAAGACTGGGAGCGCATAATTTCAGGTGGCTATGATAAAACTCCAGAAGAAATGCTTCGTTATCGTCGCTCATTGCCAAGAGAAGGAATTGATGGTAACTACTATAAATCTTTTGGTGAAAAACTAATTGCTAACTTTTTATTTGAACATAATATTAAATACAAATATGAATGTAATTTTTGGTGGAATGGCATAAATTACCGTCCTGATTTTACAATATTCACTGGAGAGAAGCAAGGAATAGTTATTGAATATTTTGGACTAGAAGGAGATCCAGATTATGATGATATGTCTCATGAAAAGCGAGAATATTGAGCAAATCGCCCTGGCTGGCAGTTAATAGCATTATCACCAAGACCTCTTAAAGATCAAGGAGCAGACGTTTTTTGTGAATTACTCAAGGATAAGTTAGAAAGTTTAGGAATTCAATGCAACCGACTGAGTGAAGAAAAAATTTGGTCAAAGATAAAAGATGGATCAATAGATAGATTTACGACAGTAGTAAAAGGATTTATTCAACGATGCCGTAAAGTTTCTTTAACTTCAGAAAAGTTAGCAGAAATTATTTATAAACATGAATGTGTGAGTAAGATTGAAGAACAATTTTTGAATTTAGCATATAGATTTTATAAATCCTATTTAAAATGTCTTGAGGATAGAGGTGAAGAAGATTTTGATGGACTAATGCAAAAATCCGTAGAAGTAGTTGCATCAGGACAAACTATATTTCGCCGTAGATTAGGAACTGGTGATTTAAAGAGTATCAGATACATCATGATTGATGAATATCAAGACTTTTCAGAGCTTTTCTATAATTTAATAGCAGCAATAAGAAAGCAAAATCCTCAAGCACTATTTTTCTGCGTTGGTGATGACTGGCAAGCAATAAATGGTTTTGCTGGTTCTGACCTCCGATTTTATCAGAATTTTCACCAATTCTTCCAGCCATCACAGCAATTAAATATATCTACAAATTACCGTTCAGCTACTTCTATTGTTGATATTGGTAATAAGTTAATGCAAGGGTTGGGTACTCCTGCTCGCGCTGATAAAAAGATTTCAGGAATAGTTAATATTGCTGATATGTCTAGCTTTGAACCAACTCCCACAGAGCAAGAAAATTATCCTGGGGACAATATAATACCTGCTATCTTACGTCTAATTAACAAGACTATTAAAGATGGTAAAAAAGTAGTATTACTCAGTCGCAAGAATAGTTTACCTTGGTATGTGAATTATACAAGATTACGGAATAGAACAAAAAATAGCACACTTCCTAAATTTCTAGAATTAGTGCGCTCATACCTTCCTGAAGAATTAAGAGAACTCGTAACTATATCAACTGCACATAAATATAAAGGTCTTCAAAAGGATGTAGTTATAATACTTGATGCTGTTCCTCGTTGTTATCCATTGATACATCCTGATTTAATGTTTACCCGTGTGTTTGGTGATAGCATTGAGCGTGTAGTGGATGAAGAACGCCGTTTATTTTATGTTGCTTTAACTCGTGCAGTTGAAACTTTATTTATTATCACAGAAAGTAAAAATTCATCACCTTTCCTTGAAGAATTAAACAGCAGAACGAAAATTTCTGTATTAAATTGGTCAGATTATCAAACTTTTATAGGTGTGGAGACTATACGGTATATTACTGTTAAAGTTGGTAATCAGGATGGCAAAGGTAGCAACGGTACTATTGAAATTAAAGACTTGCTCAAAGCTGAAGGCTATATTTGGAAACCAGAGGTTTGGCCTGCTTGGTGCCGCACCTATCCAGCAGAAGGCTTTTCAGTTCAACAATATTTCAATAACGCAAATTGGATTTATCAGGCTGTGGGAATTGAAGTGCAGTTTTGCGACGATGCGGAAAAAGAGATAAAAGTCTATCATGTTGATCGAGGATGTTTTACTGAGTGTGAAGTAATACCATTTTGATTTCGCTCTTATAAATACTATATTTCTGTCTTTTAAATTAGCTTGATTCTCTCAACATTCAATGGTCTTTACTCAAAAATACGTACTTATACGTATTTTATTAGAGCAATACTGATTTTACAATTGAATTAAATCTGAACAATAGATTTTATTCTTAAACTACAACTCAGATTGATTTTCTATATAAGAATAAGTAGTATGAAACTTACACAAACAGCGTTAGTCTTAGCATTTGCTTCGGGCTTTTTGGGTATTACAAATACAATGAGTAAAGCTCAAAGCTTATCTGATTTAGATGGTAATGCTTTCTTGCTTCATCCTAGTACTGGTCAATTTTTAGGCAATGTTTCTAGTGATCGTTATGATGATAATTCCATCTGTAATCCCTATGGTAGTTATGGCAGTCGCTATGAAAGCACAAGTATCTTGAATCAGTACGGGGATTATGGCAGTCGTTATTCAGACCATAGTGCTTATAATTCACGGGCAAATTATCCACCTCTGATCTATCTTAAAAATGGTCAGCCTTTGGCAGTAATTTCCACCAGTCCAAAGTGGAAACAAGTAATTCACCCTGGTGCGTTATTTGGTGTTATGTGCGGAAATAGATAAAAAGGTATCCCCAAAATTTTTGGTATAGCTTAGTATGTTAGTGATAATTTGGTGAATTTTAGATAACAAACACTTATCTTTACTTCTACCTGAATACCTACTCAATTCTTTTCAAGTTTTTTCACGACTTTTTCAGCAAGCCCTAATTAAATTAATTCTAAACTTACCCTATCTAAAATTTAAAACCTCTTTAATTATAGCAGTATACTTTTCAGGAATAGGTGCATCTTTGCCCTTAGTCTCAATATCCCTTACCCAGCTTTGACTCATACCTACAGCATTAGCAAAGTCTCTTTGACTGATTTCTTTAGCTGTTCTCATTTGTTTAACCAAACTACCAGTTATTTCCTTGGTATCAGGTATATTTGTAACTGTTACTTTACCGTTACTTGCTAATGCAGTTTCAGCTATGCCAGAATTATTTATTACATCATCAACCTGATTTTTTATTTTTACACCAGCTTTATTAGATTTTGTATTTTTATTTTTTACTAATTTCTTATTACTTATTTGTGGAGATGATAACTTAAAACTTAACTCAGCAGGCAATAAAATATTTTGAATATAATTATCTGGTAACTTTTTCTTTCCCAGTAACTTTTGATTTCTTTCTTGAGGGGATAAATGAGCTAGTTCTTCTGGTATTGCCCACAAAGGTCTTAACCACATGGGGTAGGTTTGGTCATCAAATTCAATCGTCATATTAACTTTATCTTTTAACAGCAGTAATGCTTCTTCTAAATCTTCTTTTAATCGCCAACCGTACCGATAATCACTGACTGCTTTCTCAATTTGCGAAGATGGCAAAATATTAATCAACAAGTTATAAACTGTATAACTACCATTTTTATGAGCGCGGTTATTTTGAATAATATATAAAGCTAGGCTGAAAGCAAGTTTATCCTGATGTGGATCTAAATCAAAAACTTGTTTGGGGATAAACCCACATTGGTAGAGTGCGGTTTTTGATTTCTCCCCTTCAGCATTGAGAAAGTTATAAGTCCAAAGACCTGGCTGTACACGAATAATAACTTCTAAAATGTCATCCGCTTCACAAAATAAATTTGGTTGACTATATTCTTGTACACTTACCATCCAGAGTAAGCAACGCTCTTTAATACAAAGATTTAAGTCCCCTTCGTACCACTGAATAACTGCTCCCAAAGTGCCAACGACCATAGCTAAATCTGCTATAGCTTTTAGTTTTGCTGCTTTGTTTAGCTTTTTACTTTTATATATCTGAAGTGTTTTAATAAGTTCCGAACCGCGCAGTACAAAAGGCTGCTTCCAAGGTTCTTCTTGTTGAGCAGTATATGTGGCGAAGACTGCGTGTAACCTCGCTGCCATCACACCGTATTGTTTAATAATTTCCTGTTCAGCACGGTCTAAAATGTACTGTGGCTGATGATTGTGTTTATTAAGTACGCAAAATTCGATATGACGACCTTTCCCAAATGTTTTTTGGTAGTACAGTGTGCCGTTACTGTACTTAGTCCAATCTGGGTGTTTGAGGTATGCCTGGGTAGCACTAATAATTGGCGCACTTGTTGCCGTCATCTCGTAGTAGTTGCTTGTAAATAGCAGTGGTTCTGTAAAAGGAAGGTTTTTAGGTTTCCTCAGTCTTTTAGCGGCTGTTGGTGTCTGCGGTACTTGTAAACCAGCTAACACCAATTGGTAGCCTGATAATTCAGGGTTTGGATTCCTTTTGTTATTATCTCCTACTGACACTAAAATTGTCCTCCCCCAAATTACCAAATATTGACTTGATGCAAAGTGGCATTTCGCTGCAAATACTGATAAGACTTACGCTAGAAAACGAAGAATTACGGTTTTAAACAAAAAATGTGTGTATGGGTGAGAAAAATTCCTACACCTTGAAAGCTTGTATTAATACATCTCTACAGTTTTAAGATTTGCAACTTGACACTCAGCATCAACAGATAACCTTTGTGTATTAATCCTAATTAACCTTCTTCCCTTATTTTCGGAAAATTAACGATTTTTCGATGATACGTCCAACGAAGATTCAATGTTTCACCCATCCAGTTTCAAAGAACAGGATTAATCCATTTCTCTTAAAACTTGATACATATAATTTCTCTTCGCCCTCTTTTTCAAGGGGATTGGGGGTATCATATTTGTTTCAACCTTATAAGGAATTGCTATAAGCGCCAAGCTACCCATTCCAGATTGAGTTTTTGCCTTTGAAGTCTTAAATATCAAGCAACTTCTGAAACTGTGATGTCTATGCAATTTTGGTGAATATCTATATTTTGAGTACCATTTTTTTTGGAAATTGCTTCTTCCACAAGTTTTGCTACCCATTCCATAACAGCTAACTCTGACTCTTTAGCAGCATCCTGTATCAATGGTTGTAAGTGTGCTGGAAGTTGTAAAGTCAGGTTGAAAGTTTCTCGTAACGGTACTAAATTTTTTCTGACTTCAGACGATTCTGCAAAGCGATTAGTCCAGAACTCACATTCTGCTCCTCGTTGGTTGCCGTCTTTTTCAACAAAGCTTAATTTACCTAGCTGATAGCAATAAAAGCTTTGGGGATCGTCGTCTACCGACTCCCGACTGCAATGATGGCAATTCCAGCAGCTATGGGTCAATGACTGCTGAGAATTGTCAGTTGATTGCTGTTGCTTCTCAAAAGAGTGCTTTTTCCCAAATTTATTCGCTGAGTTTTCACGATGGTACTCTCTCGCTACTTGGGCGACGTGACCAGATGTAACTTTCCCACCGGGGGCTGTAGAAACTGCTTTAGCCCAAGCTTGGCGTTGTTGTTCTGGGGTTAGCGTTGCTAAAGGTCTGACTTGACGTTCATTGGCAGGAAGAATTTTAAAATGTGACCCATGGGTCACATTTTCTGGAATTTGTGATCCATGGGTCACATTTTCATAAACCGATGCAGCTTCTATCAAGCGATAAGCTGAACGTCGGGACATTTCCCAACGATTTAGGCAGTATTCCTCAAAGGTTTTGTAAGTTTGCCGATAAAGCTGTTTATCTCGAATTTGACCCAAAGACTGTCCGATTTCCCAAAATGCTCTTAAACCCTTTTCAATTCTGCCCTCCAACCTATCTAGTTCCAAGGCTATGGCTGATGCCTCCGGCACGCTATCGTGGTTAGCGCAGCTATGCCCGCAGGGCTTTACGCCACTTAAGCTATCAGCTTCATTGGGCTGATTTTCCATATTCGATAGGTTTTGACTATCAGCCTGGTTTTGTTCAGAGTTAGTCTCTAACTCCATTGGATCACTATCTTGGACAAAAGTAAGATTTTGTGTATCGAAAAAGACGGTAGAATTAGAGGATGACCTTGTTTGGTTCTCTCCTCCATTAACAGAAGCTCGACTGAAGTCCGTCATATACGTCATAACTTTGCTCTGGGAGTGATGACACCTTGTTTGTTGACGGATGCTTTCTAAAGTACATTTTGTAACTTTGCACCCTGCAATAATAATGCTTGCACAATGCAATGTAAGCTGCATAGTTACTTATAATTTCTTAACGATTTGATTCCGATGTGATCCAAAATTTTTTATTGGCTTGTGGTAAGCACGTTTTTTGATTAAATTCCTCAAACTCTTGTAAATAAGAGAGGTTTCGTTTTAAATTAGTAAATAAAATAAATAAGCAAGGCCAATCCACTTTGAGCCGAGCTAACCCCTATGCCGAGATAAGGACACTGTTGGCTGATGTGCCACAAAAGTCTAAAAGTCTTATGCAGCGGTTACTGTAAACCGACATCAGGGGTTAGATATCAATCATTTGAATTCGCCAACGTTATTAGATAAGTATAAAGTGCCATAAAAAGTAATTTTTTTTACTTACCACCAAAAACTAAAAGTAACTTTTATGACTGGTAGAACCAGGTTTTCTACTATGCAGGAACGCCAAAAACGATTAGCTCAGTTAATTGAACAGTTATTACAAGAAGGCTGGACTCAAAAAAGGTTAGCTGAAAAAATTGGTGTAGATTCTACAACTGTATACAGATGGTTAAAAGCGAAAGTCATTCCTGAAGCTGACTCTAAAAATTTCTTGCGTCTGGCAAAACTGAGTGGGGGTGATAGTGAATCGCTGCAACAGTACTTGGATGGCCATATATCTTTATCTACCTACCGTCAAGGTTGGGAAAATAGCCCATTAAATCATGCCAGAAAGTTAAAAAATCGTCCTGTTGAGGAGATTAAAGAGGAAGTCTTAGCACAAATTACTCTGCTCGAGCCAGCAGATATTTTAGATGTAATATCTAGAAGTGCGAACTTCTTAGCAGCAAAAACAGCATGAACAAAAAGAGCATGAATAATATATTTATTATACCTAGCTCTTTCAATCGCATCCCTATCGAAAGGTATAAAAAGAAGATATAAAAATATAAATAAATTCGATACTAAGGTATATTTAAATAGTGAAGAAGTTTTTGCTACCGAGAAAAAAAATTTATCTTCTAAATGGGACGTTGAACTTTTCTGGCATAAAAGTGCCTGAAATCCCTGTCAGTTAAGGCATATAGATTAATATAAATAAGATCAAGTAGCTCAAAGCTAATTTTTTTGACAAGGATGAGTGGTTAATCGAAGTCAAACTATTGCCAGTTCTAAGTTAAAAGCAATTTTGATCCTAGTTTCTTGCGGAATTTCATCAGAGCCTCCAAGCCTTTAGGTGCAGGAGTTCTGAGTAATACTTATTCAATTGGAGGTTGTATAGATATAATCCTTACATTGCTGTGCTTTCAATCTCTTTATAATGTGTATTATAATAGGCGTCACCGTGGTCGGGTAGCAGGACTATATCGCTATAATCCCGCCCCCTCAGAACCGGACTTGCGCCTTGCAACGCATCCGGCTCAAGCAAGTCATAAACTACAAATTGTTCCAGAATGTATTTGCTGATGGCAGTACAGATGTACGAGTTGTAGGTTGCCGTAATTGTCACCACCACCCTGAGATTTTGGCTTTTTATGATGAAGATGTAACTCCTCATCATTTAATAAAGATTCCCCGCATACAGGACAGACATATTGTTGCCTTTGGGCTATCTTCTGCCTACTTTTGATTAATTCGGATTTAGTTTTAGCTTCTTGCCGTTTAATCCAATAGTCCCTTAATTTTGGGTCATCGGGTGATGATTTACCTTTAATAAGAATGTGCCTTTCAATCTTGAACCAGGCAAATTTTAACATATAGGCTCCGGTTTGTTTATTACCAAAAACCCATCGGTCAAATGGTCTATCAAGATTTAGATTTCCCCAGTATTTAGCCTTACGCCAGCTATCAGATTTATTCCGATGAGTGCGTTTGGCATACATTTTCTGCTTCTCATATAACCAGTGGTCAAGAGAATTGAAAATTTTTGAGGATACAGCAATTCGGAAGTAATTTGCTTGCCCCCGAATAATCGGATTGAGCTTTTTAATGACTGCATCTACTGGCTGACCTTTACAGTTAAGCCATTCGGAACGCAGTTCACTCCGAATATTTAACACAGACTTTTTACTAGGTTTAATTAACAGCTTCCATCCAGTTTTAGTGGTTTGGTCTTTATAGTGCCTGATATTGAAACCCAAAAAGTCAAACCCTTCTGTGAGATGCGATATTTTGGTTTTCTCCAGGGAGAGGGTAAGCCCCCTGACTTGCATCCAATAATTAAGGATTTGAATAACATTTTTTGTATCTTCTTGTGTTTCACAGAACACCACAAAATCATCGGCGTATCTCACCAAGGCTCTTGCTGCACGGAGTTCTCCATCCTTGTTATATTTAACTCCCAGAGCAGATTCCATACCGTGCAAAGCTATATTTGCTAACAACGGACTGACAACAGACCCTTGTGGTGTACCAGCATCTGTTGGATGCCATGAACCCGCTTCCATATATCCTGCTAGTAGCCATTGTTTAATTAATTCACGGGCTGGAAAGCCTGTTAAAAGCTCTAACAGAAAATTATGAGAAATGTTGTCAAAACATCCTTGAATGTCTGCATCTACTACCCATTTCTTCCGTTTATTCGGACGAGCTAGGTTGTAGATACTTTCAATAGCATCATGGGGGCTACGTCCTGGTCGGAAACCGTAACTTGACCTTTCAAAAGTTGCTTCCCATTCGGGTTCCAAGGCATTTTTAACCATTGCCTGGATGGCACGGTCTTGTATTACTGGGATTCCTAAAGGTCGTTTCTTCCCATTAGCTTTTGGGATGTAAATTCGTCGTGCTGGTGATGATTTCCAAGGGGAATAATCAGTTAATTTATTTACTAACTGACCCCTGGCAGCAGTAGTTTTCACTACTACTTTATCTATCCCTGGTGTATATCGACCTCTGTTGTACTGCGTCACTTTTCTAACGCTGACTAGGCGATTAGAATAGCTGCGTAGCATCAATTTCTGGAGAGAGCGTACCTTTTTCAGGTTGCCCTCAGTTTTTGCCCTAAAGATTCGCTGTCTCAAATTCCGAACAATCCGATTGGCTTTGTGCCAATTAACACAATTCCAATCAGTCTGTCCCTTGGTTCGGTTTACAGTTGCCTGCATCTAACTTACACCTCGGTTTGAAATCATTACAACGGATATTGGTTGACTCACCTGCTTCCCGTCAGCACCCTTTCAGGTTGGACATCTGCCTTATCCACCGGGTTATGGATTTCCCTTGCCTTTCGGCTGGTGGCATTCGCTTTTGGAAGCATCCTTGACCCACTGAAGAATTCGGCTTCCCTTACGGGTTGCTTACTGGGTAAATCCCAGACTTCATTGGGGTTACTACGTTACGCACGGATGAGATGTAATTGGGTAGGGTGTCCTCTCTACACCGGAGTGGTTGGTGTCCCAGTTCAGCTAAATTGGGGAGTTGAACCTTGACTGGATGATTTCGGGGCATTCAGTACATTCACTCGTATCACCGTGTCAGCCTTTTCGATGACCTTTTCTAACGATGCCTTAACAAGGATTCATTTACATTCACCCATCCAATCTTTCCTTTGTCCGGTTACATTTTTAGGCTAAATGCTTCCTTGGGCTTTATTCCCCGCTTCACACAATGCCGTTACCAGTACTGCATGGGGGAATTAGGAACAGCCTTGGACACTAGACTGGAGGAATCGGTTCCTCACTCATCTTCTGGAAGCTTTGTATATAGGGACTTCCAGCCCTTCGTGCGCCATCGTGTCGCACCCAAAACGGGAAAATCGTACGCTAAGGCTGAAAGCTTTGTCCAGCAAGCTTTTTAGCCACTGCTTTTCCTAAAGCCCCCCGCTTAGTTGCTGCTTACCCTCACTTTGTTGGTGCAGAGTAGTGTGTATTCTCTGTCCCATGAATTTAATCCCAGTCAGGAGTATTGATTATGACTGTAAAATTTTAGTTAATTACCAAAATTATTCGGAAAAACTTGGCAGACTATTAAACGCCTTATGTGCTATAATCTGTGCCCGTTGTGGCGTTACTTTTTGATACCGTAACGTTGTCTGAATGCTCTCATGTCCCATCAATGCCCTAAGTTCTTCAATTCCCATCAGTCCCACCCGCTCTGTAGCAAAAGTGTGCCGTAAATCATGAAGTCGAACCCCCTGGAGTTCGGTCGTATTCCCAATCAAACTTGTCCAGGATTTATGCGCCATGCGGTAAGAAAGACGGGAGACAACCAAATTTTTTGGCTGTTGAGCAGTAAACAGGGCTGGATGGGTTGGATGTCTGTAATATTTAAAGTAGTGATTTAGACTGATTTGCGTCACTTCACTGTAAAAACACCACCGTTGCTTGTTACCCTTGCCAACAACCTGGAATTTCCTGGCTTTGAAATCTATTTGCTCTAAATTTAGAGCCAGCACCTCAGCAATCCTAGCACCGCTACTATGTAACAAACGCACCAATGCAGACAACCGCGCATCTTTTTTGATGACATGATACAGAATACTTAATTGGTTGGACGTAAGATAGCGCACAGCCTCCGCTGTAGCGTGTTCTCCTTGCTCTCGACTGGGCTTGCGTCTTGTCAGTCCGGCAACCGGATTAGATTTGAGATATCCCATATCCACAGCAAAATTAAACAAAGCCGTAATCACAGCTTGATGACGATGGTGGGTAGTATAAGAAACATCAGTTAAACGATTGAGATATTCCTGCAAAACTTGCCTATTGATGATTTCTACTGACCATCGGCCGTACTCGGAGAGCAACGGGATTAAGGTAGACTGATATGAACGCAGAGTACTCTTAGCTAATCCCGGTCGTTCTAAAAACGCTGTGGCTAAAGACGCTAAAGTAATCATCACTTTTTATCAGACTTTTGGCATTTATGTCCTAAAAGTGTAGATGTTAAATTATCATTAATAAATACATTTTTAGATATATTTTCATGGTGGTAGCAGAACAAGATGCACTTCCTTTTGGGGATGAAGCCCTAGCTGATTACGTCCACAGGTTGCGAGTCAAGCAGAACTTAACCCAAAAAGAGTTGAGTTTAAAAGCACAAATACACATCCAGACCATCCGCAAAATAGAAGGTGGGCAAACGAATAGGCTCAATCAAAAAGCTAAAAGCGGTTTAGCCTCTGCATTGGGGATACCAACGGATTACCTGGATGCAGCGGCGAAGAAAGTCCCCCTAGAGATAATAACTACATTAAAGTTTTGCCCTAAATGTTGGACTCCAGGGACTACCCCTGACCAAATGTGGACTGATTTACGGTCGAAATATTGCTTTGCTTGTGGTACAGCCTTACGGAATCGATGTGTTAGTTGCAATGAACCAATTATGTCGCTGAAATTCAAATTTTGCCCTTACTGTGGCGCTTCTTACAAACAAAATTAAACTACTTCTTAAAACCAAATCTATAGGTATCTAATTGGCAACTCGTGAACTTTTATCTCCAGCACAACGGCTACAATTTACTGAAATTCCCAATTCTATAACTGCCAGAGATATAGCTCGCTACTATACTTTTAGCAATGACGAACTCAAGGTTATAAAAGAGCGCCGTAGACCACACAATCGGCTTGGTTTCGCCGTACAGTTGTGTTACCTGCGCTTTCCGGGTCGGGTTTGGGTTTTAGGAGAAATAGTCCCGGAATCCGTACTTTTTTATATTGTATCCCAATTAAAACTTGACCCGACAATCATCACCGAATATTCCCAAAGGGATACAACTCGACGTGAACATTTGGCAGAAATACAAAATAACTTTGGATTTCTGACTTTTAATACATCTACATACAAACAACTCTCGAAATGGTTATTACCTTTTGCCATCTCCTCAGATAAAGGGATGGCGCTTGTGGGGGCGTTAATTGATGAAATGCGCTTGCGCCAAATTATTATTCCAGCTATTTCTACGGTAGAACGTTTAGCCTGGGAAGTCAGACATCGCGCTCAAAAATTAGTATGTCTGGAGTTGACTAAAAATTTGACAACATTACAAAAGACCGCACTAGATAAGTTATTAGTTGTAGAGCCTGATAAAAAGCTGACTGATTTAATTTGGCTGCGTCAACCACCTGGTCTTGCTAATCCTAGAAACTTTTTAAAAGTTGTAGAACGACTAGAGTTTATTCGTCATCTCCATCTCTCAACTGGATGTTTAAAACGAGTACACCAAAATCGGCTGTTGCAATTTACCAAAACTGGTGCGAAGTCTACACCCGCTCACCTATCTAGGTTAGATGAATTGAGACGCTATGCCATTTTAGTGGCTTTTCTGATTGAATGGAGTGCGTCATTGGTTGATTATGCCATAGAAATGCACGATAAAATGATGGGTAAATTGTTTAACAAAAGTGAGCATCAGCATGGTGATAAGTTTCAACGTGATGGCAAAGCGATTAATGAGAAAGTGCGACTGTATGCTCAGGTGGGAAAGGCGATAATTGCCGCTAGAGATGAGTTAATTGATGCCTATCAAGCGATTGAATCAGTATTAGATTGGGAAAAGTTTATCACTAGTGTTGCTGAAGCTGAAAAGTTAGCTAGACCCGCAGATTTTGATTATCTTGAACTGCTAGATCACCGTTATTCACAGTTGCGAAGATATACACCGAGGTTGTTGGAGACGTTTGAATTTAAAGCGACAACTGCTAGTTTACCAGTTATCGAAGCTTTGTCAGTGATTAAAGAATTAAATATTTCTGGACGAAGAAATATACCGGAATCGGCTCCAACCAGTTTTGTTAAACCGCGTTGGTCAAAACACGTATTTAAAGGTGATACCATTGACCGTCACTACTATGAGATGTGTGCTTTGGCTGAGTTACGCAGTGGTTTACGTTCTGGGGATATTTGGGTAGCAGGCTCGAAGCAGTTCCAAGATTTTGAAGATTATCTGTTAACGGATACTTCATGGCAGTCAATGCGTTCTTCTCACACAATACCTGTGGCAGTGCCGACAGATTTCACTACCTATATTGAACAACGCTCACTGGAATTGGCGGAACAATTAGCGATTGTTTCTTCTTTGATGGCAGAGGACAAATTGGTTGATGTCAGAATAGAAGATGAACGGTTAATTATTACTCCTCTCACCAATGCTGTGCCGACTGAAGTTGATGCGTTCAGTAGGAAAGTCTCTAGTTTATTACCGAGAATAAAGCTGACTGATTTGTTGGTGGAAGTTGATTCTTGGACTCATTTTACTAAGCATTTTACACATTTACATTTAGGAACAGAAGTAGAAGATAAGGTTGTTTTGTTGAGTGCGCTACTGGCTGATGGAATTAATCTGGGTTTAACGCGAATGGCAGATGCTACTCAAGGAATGTCTTTTGAGCGTTTAGCTTGGGTAGCAGATTGGTATATTCGGGATGAGACTTATTCTAAGGCTTTAGCAGAGGTCGTAAATTTCCAGACACAAGTTCCTTTTGCTGCTTATTGGGGTGATGGGACAACTTCTTCATCTGATGGTCAGCGATTTAAAGCTGGTGGACATCGCAGTTTTAATGAGGAAATCAATGCCAAGTATGGTAAGGATAGAAGCGTGATTTTTTACACGCATATTTCTGACCAATATGTGCCTTTTCATGTCAAGGTGATTAATGCAACGGTCAGGGATGCTACTTATGTTTTAGATGGTTTGCTGTATCACGAGAGTGATTTGCTCCCTTCAGGAGCATTATACGGATACAAGCGGCTATACTGAGCAGGTGTTTGCTATGTGCCATCTGTTGGGGTTTAGATTTGCCCCGCGAATGCGCGATTTACCTGATAAGAAACTGTATACTTTTGAGCCTACTTCTTCTGAAGAGGTTTTGTCACCTCTGTTAGGTGGCAAGATTAATGTGAAATTGATTGAGGAGTCTTGGGATGAGATTCTCCGGCTTGCTAGTTCGATTCGCACGGGGACGGTCACGGCTTCTTTGATGTTGAGGAAATTGGCTTCTTATCCTCGCCAGAATCGTTTGGCTTTGGCTTTGCGGGAGTTAGGGAGGATTGAGCGGACTTTGTTTACTTTGGAATGGTTGCAGAGTCCTGAATTACGACGACGAGCGACGGCGGGACTAAATAAGGGTGAGGCGAAACATACTCTCAAAAGGGCGGTGTTTTTTAATCGTCTGGGTGAGGTGCGCGATCGCTCTTATGAAGACCAATTTTATCGGGCCAGTGGATTGAATTTGGTGATTGCTGCGATAGTTTTGTGGAATACAGTGTACTTAGAAAAAGCTGTTGATTATTTGAGGCAACAGGGTGTGGATATTCCTGAAGAATATTTGCAACATTTGTCGCCGTTGGGTTGGGAGCATATTAATCTGACTGGTGATTATGTCTGGAATTTGAAGCAGGCAACCAGTTTTGACAACTTGCGCCCCTTGCGGGTGAAGTCAAACAAGTATCGGTGAAATTATTGTTGGATAAAGGTTTCAGCCTTAGCGTACAATTTTCCCGTTTTGGGTGCGACACGATGGCGCACGAAGGGCTGGAAGTCCCTATATACAAAGCTTCCAGAAGATGAGTGAGGAACCGATTCCTCCAGTCTAGTGTCCAAGGCTGTTCCTAATTCCCCCATGCAGTACTGGTAACGGCAGTGTGTGAAGCGGGGAATAAAGCCCAAGGAAGCATTTAGCCTAAAAATGTAACCGGACAAAGGAAAGATTGGATGGGTGAATGTAAATGAATCCTTGTTAAGGCATCGTTAGAAAAGGTCATCGAAAAGGCTGACACGGTGATACGAGTGAATGTACTGAATGCCCCGAAATCATCCAGTCAAGGTTCAACTCCCCAATTTAGCTGAACTGGGACACCAACCACTCCGGTGTAGAGAGGACACCCTACCCAATTACATCTCATCCGTGCGTAACGTAGTAACCCCAATGAAGTCTGGGATTTACCCAGTAAGCAACCCGTAAGGGAAGCCGAATTCTTCAGTGGGTCAAGGATGCTTCCAAAAGCGAATGCCACCAGCCGAAAGGCAAGGGAAATCCATAACCCGGTGGATAAGGCAGATGTCCAACCTGAAAGGGTGCTGACGGGAAGCAGGTGAGTCAACCAATATCCGTTGTAATGATTTCAAACCGAGGTGTAAGTTAGATGCAGGCAACTGTAAACCGAACCAAGGGACAGACTGATTGGAATTGTGTTAATTGGCACAAAGCCAATCGGATTGTTCGGAATTTGAGACAGCGAATCTTTAGGGCAAAAACTGAGGGCAACCTGAAAAAGGTACGCTCTCTCCAGAAATTGATGCTACGCAGCTATTCTAATCGCCTAGTCAGCGTTAGAAAAGTGACGCAGTACAACAGAGGTCGATATACACCAGGGATAGATAAAGTAGTAGTGAAAACTACTGCTGCCAGGGGTCAGTTAGTAAATAAATTAACTGATTATTCCCCTTGGAAATCATCACCAGCACGACGAATTTACATCCCAAAAGCTAATGGGAAGAAACGACCTTTAGGAATCCCAGTAATACAAGACCGTGCCATCCAGGCAATGGTTAAAAATGCCTTGGAACCCGAATGGGAAGCAACTTTTGAAAGGTCAAGTTACGGTTTCCGACCAGGACGTAGCCCCCATGATGCTATTGAAAGTATCTACAACCTAGCTCGTCCGAATAAACGGAAGAAATGGGTAGTAGATGCAGACATTCAAGGATGTTTTGACAACATTTCTCATAATTTTCTGTTAGAGCTTTTAACAGGCTTTCCAGCCCGTGAATTAATTAAACAATGGCTACTAGCAGGATATATGGAAGCGGGTTCATGGCATCCAACAGATGCTGGTACACCACAAGGGTCTGTTGTCAGTCCGTTGTTAGCAAATATAGCTTTGCACGGTATGGAATCTGCTCTGGGAGTTAAATATAACAAGGATGGAGAACTCCGTGCAGCAAGAGCCTTGGTGAGATACGCCGATGATTTTGTGGTGTTCTGTGAAACACAAGAAGATACAAAAAATGTTATTCAAATCCTTAATTATTGGATGCAAGTCAGGGGGCTTACCCTCTCCCTGGAGAAAACCAAAATATCGCATCTCACAGAAGGGTTTGACTTTTTGGGTTTCAATATCAGGCACTATAAAGACCAAACCACTAAAACTGGATGGAAGCTGTTAATTAAACCTAGTAAAAAGTCTGTGTTAAATATTCGGAGTGAACTGCGTTCCGAATGGCTTAACTGTAAAGGTCAGCCAGTAGATGCAGTCATTAAAAAGCTCAATCCGATTATTCGGGGGCAAGCAAATTACTTCCGAATTGCTGTATCCTCAAAAATTTTCAATTCTCTTGACCACTGGTTATATGAGAAGCAGAAAATGTATGCCAAACGCACTCATCGGAATAAATCTGATAGCTGGCGTAAGGCTAAATACTGGGGAAATCTAAATCTTGATAGACCATTTGACCGATGGGTTTTTGGTAATAAACAAACCGGAGCCTATATGTTAAAATTTGCCTGGTTCAAGATTGAAAGGCACATTCTTATTAAAGGTAAATCATCACCCGATGACCCAAAATTAAGGGACTATTGGATTAAACGGCAAGAAGCTAAAACTAAATCCGAATTAATCAAAAGTAGGCAGAAGATAGCCCAAAGGCAACAATATGTCTGTCCTGTATGCGGGGAATCTTTATTAAATGATGAGGAGTTACATCTTCATCATAAAAAGCCAAAATCTCAGGGTGGTGGTGACAATTACGGCAACCTACAACTCGTACATCTGTACTGCCATCAGCAAATACATTCTGGAACAATTTGTAGTTTATGACTTGCTTGAGCCGGATGCGTTGCAAGGCGCAAGTCCGGTTCTGAGGGGGCGGGATTATAGCGATATAGTCCTGCTACCCGACCACGGTGACGCCTTGTAGAAGTTCTCACCTTGAAAGCGGGGAGAAAATCTGCGATAGTCATCAGATGCGAGGTCATCAGGGCTGGTGATAGTACCTGATAAGAACCCACGCCCTAGAGGACTGTAGGGAACAAACCCAATTCCCAATTCCCGCACAGTGGGTAAAATTTCATCTTCTGGGTCACGGTTCCAAAGGGAGTACTCTGTTTGTAATGCTGTAATTGGGTAAACAGCATTTGCGCGGCGAATTGTTGCGCTCGCTGCTTCTGACATACCGATGTAACGCACCTTACCCTGCTGCACTAATTCTGCCATTGCGCCAATGGTGTCTTCAATCGGCACAGTGGGGTCAACCCGATGCTGATAATAGAGGTCAATCACCTCAACCCCCAGCCGTTTTAGAGAGGCATCGCAGGACTGATGAACATACTCTGGTTTACCGTTGACACCTAGAAAACCACCATCTTCACTTCGCATATTACCAAACTTTGTCGCCAGTATCACCTGATCTCGACGGTCTTTGATTGCTTTACCAACTAACTGCTCATTGGTGAAAGGGCCATACATATCTGCGGTGTCGAGGAAATTAACACCGATTTCCAATGCGCGGTGCAGGGTGGCTACTGCTTCTTGCTCATCACGTCCACTGTAGAACTCTGACATTCCCATACAACCCAGTCCCAGTGCTGAAACTTCTAGCCCTTGCTTACCAAGTTTTCTGGTTTTCATCTTTTTTCCACGAGATACCCCATCCCATTCTAGTTGTTTTTTTGCATCAAGCTGTTTAAGGTGGAAGCTGTTTCTTCTGGTTTTCCAGACCCAGGAAAAACTAAAATACTCTTGATGGCAGGGTTATCTACTAATTCTTTTAATCGATGGAATTGTCGCTCAGTAATAGCAACTCCCGCATAATTTTTAGCATAATTTAGTTCCTCTTGGAAATTAGCATCGTTATAAGCTTGAATAAACACTCTATCAACATTCCATTTTTGCCAATCTGCTGCGAAATATCGTTTAGCCCAATAAGGATTATGATGACAAATATCAAAACTAACTGAAGAATTAGCTTGTTTCATCCCAATTATGATTTGCTGCAAAAAAGTAGTTAACTTAGCAGTGCGATCTACTTTGCCTGGTAATTCAGCATAATAACCTAGATAATCATCCCATTGCACAGCATCAATCTTTGGATACCTCTGGACGAACTCTACTAAGATATTTTTAAAGAAATTAGCAACTTCAGGAATCTCTACATCCAGGACATAATGATCGATGCCAGGATATGTTTTATCCACACCAGGAACAATCCATTTCCGAGAAATTGCTAAATCAAAAATTGGGCTATTTTTATCTATTTTAATACCTTTCTCAAAATAAGCGTGGACTTGCATTCCCTGTTTATGCGCCTCATCAATCAGCCAATTTAGCCATTGCTCTTGAAACAGGTTTGGACAACTTTTATAACCTAGCATTTGCTGCATAACCTTGCTATTGTACATCGTACACCCATTACCCCAAACACCATGAATAATTGTATTAAATCCTTGAGAGTGATAGTAACGAACTCTTTGACGAATTGTTTGTTCGTCGGCATTATTAGTGATTTGGTAGCGACTTAAATAAATTCCTCTAATGACTTTTTTCTCCCAAGGAGTTGGAGGTAATGGCGTTGTTTGAGGTAATGGCGTTGTTTGAGGTAATGGCGTTGCTTGAGGTAATGGTGTTATTTGAGATAATGGTGTTGTTTGAGATAATGGTGTTGTTTGAGATAATGGTGTTGTTTGAGATAATGGTGTTGTTTGAGGTATGATTGTTTTAATTGAAGCTTGTTTATGATTAGGAGCGATATTGGCAGTGCTTGATAAAGAAGGAGTAGGGGAAGAAGCAATCGGCGTAGGATTCAAAAAAGGAATAGTAATTTGTTGCCACTGAGGTAAAAATTTGCTGATATCTAAATTTCCTTTCTGGCTGAACCACCAATAACCACCTCCTAAAATAGCTATGATTATAGAGAACGGAATATTGGTGCATCCACATCCATTTGGCTCTTTCTTTTGGGGCAACATAGTAATATAATGATTGGCTGTTAATCTTGATCTATATACAATTTCTCAAAAATCAGATAGCGATATAGCAATTCTACTAAATCATTCGTGATCAACAAAACCGCTGAAATCCTGGGAAATATGTACTTTTAATCACCGTATTTTCTCAGTTTTAAATTTGGATTGCTATAGCTATGTCTCAAAAATTGCTGGTCTTTCAATAATGAACCATTCGTGATACAAAATTGCTAAAAAGAATTTTTCATCTCTCATGCGGTCACAAACTGCCATAAAGCCAGAAAAGAAGGGGTCGTCATCATAGGTAGTATCAGATAAAAATAGTGTGAGTGATTTTCTACCTTCACTCCAAATAGCACGGATTATAGAAATATTTGGGTGATGAGATTTATCCACAGGCAATAATACTGGACACCCATCAATTTCCATAAATTCCGGTTCCTCATATTTCAAAACAGATTCCCAATCTTCTGGACCTTCATGTTTCTCGATAATTCTATCCCACCTCACTAGTTTAATTTTTTCTAAAGTTTCTGGTGATAAATCTGATAATTGCATATTTTTTACCAAATCGAAAGCTGAAAGTGCCTGCTGTTAGGTATTAGCTGACCGAATTTTAGATTTTCAATTTTGGATTGAAGATTCAAAATCGTTCGACTGACTTGTACTGAGCCGGTCGTTGTAGCGCTCACGACGTAAGCGCAGGCTATGGCTAACGCCACGCTCCGCAAACGCTAACGCGTAGCGTGACCCAGGACAGTCTAAAATCTAAAATTGTTTGACGGCTAAATGGTTACGTTTTGCCCAAACTTCCCCCAAGCGTGCACAAAAGCAATACTACTTTCCCAATTTACTGTTTGGTTGAGCAAATTCTGGGTAAATATCTTCTTTATAGCTTTTAATTCCTGTGGTTTCAGATTAAGAGCTAAACGGTCAACATAACTTGGTCGCTTTGCTCCCGTAGTAAACAAACGATTGAGAAAAGCCGATGTAATGTGCATTTGTGTTGAACTTTGCTCCAAAACTACTTCCACTATTAAACCTGTCACTTCAAAAGCCGTTCGCAAATCCTCAGCGTCCCAATTCAGCATTGGGTCTGATGAATCAGTATACATAGCTTCCTCCGCCGTCACTAGGCGATCGCACAACTTGCTATCAAGCTTTTGCTCTTCAAGCAAACGGTAAAGCCTTTGTGTATGGCGTGGTACAGTCTCTGCAAGTACAAGTCTTCCTGACTGGCTAATAATTGAGCTAAAACTTGGGCAGCAGCCATTTTATCAGGCTCATTTAATAGCGCATTCCGACCAATAATACAGTCAAATTGCACACCTGGCGCTTGGGACGCTAACACAACAGGTAACTCAGTTATCTTTGCATTTACCACCATTGGCCGTCTCAACTCAGAGAGCGCCGCAGCTTGTTCCACTAAAGCTTGGGCATTGCTTTCGCTATGAACACAGGCATAAACGCCGCCTTCCGGGACATGGCGAACTGCTTCCCAGGTCAATAAACCACTGCCTGCATTGATATCTAACACGACATGATGGCGCTGTAATTGGGCTAAAGTGAAAATGCGATCTCGGACTGCTGCCAAATGCGTACCTACTTGAGAAAGTGTGCTTTGTAACCAACGCTCAGAAGCTCGGTCAGTAGCTCCATAGATCAGCACTTCTACAGGGAAAACGCCTACACCTTCTAATAAAGCAGCCAGTTGAGCTTCCCGACGACGTGCCACCTGCATATTAATTTCACCCTCAAAACCTTGGGTTGAGGGTTGGTAAAATACCTGTCCCTGCAAGCTAGCTGGCAGATATTGTTGCGCCACCCAATGGTCGCGGTAAGCGTGAGGATAGAGATAACCAGCCCCATGCCCAAATCCTTCTTTATCTCGATTAGCATCTTTGAGGTGGTTGGGAACTTCTGCCTCTCGTTCTTGCTCAACTGCTGCCAAAGCATCGAAAAAACCCATGACGCTGTTAGACTTGGGTGCAGTTGCCAAATAAAGTGCCGCTTGTGCTAAATGGTATCGTCCTTCCGGCATACCCACACGGTCAAAAGTTTCTGCACAGGCATTAATAACCACAACTGCTTGTGGGTCAGCTAGTCCCACATCTTCACTGGCTAAAATCAACATTCGGCGGAAGATAAAACGTGGGTCTTCGCCGGCATAGACCATTTTTGCTAGCCAGTACAGTGCTGCATCTGGGTCAGAGCCACGTAGGCTTTTGATGAAGGCGCTGATAGTATCAAAGTGGGCATCACCTTCTTTATCATATAAAACAGCTCGCTGTTGAATTGATTCTTCTGCAACTGCTAATGTGATATGAATCGCATCTGTTTCATCTGCTGCTGTTGTTTCTACTGCCAATTCTAAAGCATTCAATAACGAACGAGCATCACCGTTAGCAACGTTGACTAAATGAGCCAAAGCGTCTTCTTCAATTTGTACTGTTAATTTGCCATAACCGCGTTGTTTGTCAGTTAGTGTTTGCTCAACTACACGGTATAAGTCTTGAGCGTTTAGTTGCTTTAGTTGGAAAATACGCGAACGGCTGACGAGTGCTTTATTGACTTCAAAGTAAGGATTTTCTGTAGTGGCTCCGATTAAGATGACTGTGCCATTTTCTACCCAAGGTAGTAGGGCATCTTGTTGGGATTTGTTGAAGCGGTGGACTTCATCCACAAAGAGGATAGTCCGCAGGTTGTGATACTTGCGTTGTTGTTGAGCAGTTTCAATGGCAGCGCGAATTTCTTTAACACCAGAAAGTACAGCGTTAATAGCAATAAAATGAGCGCGGGTGGTGTTGGCAATTACACGGGCAAGTGTAGTTTTACCAGTACCTGGTGGCCCATAGAAAATCAGTGAGGATAGTTGGTCTAAACTAATGGCACGTCGCAGCAGTCGTCCCTGTCCGATGATATGGTCTTGACCCATGAATTCATCCAAGGTTCGGGGACGCATCCGCGCTGCAAGTGGTGCTTCCATTTCTGTTAGTTGAATCAAATGTTGGTCGAATAAATCCATACAGTGAGATGGTGCAAATTTTGTCAGGTGATGAATAGACTTTGCTCGATTGCTATTTTCGGAAGCATGGGCAAAATTTCCTTGTATCACTTTACCGATTGAATACAGCACTTGCGTCTGTTATGAGGTACACTAAATTAAAATATAAATACCTTTAAATGAAGTCATACTCTGTCGAGTTTCGAGAAAAAATAGTTGCAGCACATCTTCAAAAAAACATCTCAATCAGGAAAGTAGCTAACATATTTTCCGTCTCAAAGAGTTTAGTGCAAAAGCTTGTAAAGCAACAAAAACTTGAAGGAAATTTACAACCAAAGCCGCGAGGGAAACCACAATTTAGTCATTTAACAAATGCGGAAGTAGAGTTAAGGGAATTAGTTGAAGCACATCCAGATGCAACATTGATAGAGTTATGTGAATTCTTGGCAGACAAGACTGGTAATTGGGTGGGTCGAAGTGCAATGTGTCGGGCCTTACAGAAATTAGGATTAAATCGTAAAAAAAACAAAGCGGAGTACCCAAGCCGGGACTCTTAGAGTCTTAAATTTAAGATTAGATTATTGGGAAAAGGTCAAACATATAGAGCCAGAAAATTTAGTATTTTTGGACGAAACTGGCGTTCTACTTGGGTTAACGAGGACTCATGCCCGTTCACAAATGGGAACAAGAGCTTACTCTCTTAACCCCTTCTATAGAGGTTCAAAAGTTACAGTAATTGGAGCAATTAGTATTAACAAAGTAGTTGCATTAATGACAATGAATAATTCAATGGATGGCAGGGCATTTGAATTATTTGTTGAGAAGTTTTTAGTGCCAAATTTATGGTCAGGAGCAGTAGTAGTCATGGATAATTTATCCGCACATAAACTAGATTCAATTGTGCTAATGATTGAAGCTGTAGGCGCGAAAGTTATTTGTTTATCCTCATACTCTCCCGATTTTAATCCAATTGAATTATGGTGGTCACAACTTAAATCTTTTCTACGCCGTTTCGCTCCAACTACAACGGAAATGGTTGATAAACTAATCTCAGTTGCACTCGACTTAATAAATCCTCAACAATTAAGAAACTGGTTTGCTAGTTGCTGCTACTGTACCTCATAATAGCCGGAAACGCTGTAAAGGCAGGACTTACGCAAAAATGACGTAAAATCCCTGATTTACCGTAGGCGCAATTCATCAATTGCCCCTACATTTCGTCGTGATTGATGCGTAAGTCCTAAAAAGATTTCTAGAACTTGTACTTGGTTGGTGAGAGTTAAATATCAGTTATAGTGTGCGGCTTCAGTCGGTTTAAGCTAACGTCGGAGGCGCTGAATATCAAGCTCTAACTTATCTCCTAACCACAGGGCATTATCCGTGTGGTCTGCCACATCATCACCTGTTTCAGGGTGGACGAGAATATCCAAACCCTCGCGATTGAGCATTAACCAGGGGACGACTTTATCAAACTGATGCGGTAAAAAAGCAACTTGATACATCGCTTTTGGGTGGGGCCCGATGGGCAAATCATGCCAACGCCCAAGCTGTACATCAAAACTAGCGCTTAATGCTTCGCGTATACGCGCCGCTTCTTCACGACTTGTGGTATCGAAGTAGATGTGAGCATGAAAACCAGTGATCTTGGTGTTATCTTGTTTCATCAGAGGTAGCTGAGTTGAATAATAATTACAACTGCATATTCAAGGGATACGCTAAAATTAGTTGAGGTTAAACAACTGTAATACAGCAGATTGCAGGTAAATGAGGTACAAATATAAATAATAAAACTCGTGTAGGGTAGGACGAAGAGCCTGCGCTTCTGTACCTCACTCAGATGAAATTTGCTGTATATATAATTTGACCTATAAATGAGCAAGAATCGCTATTCATCTAATTGGAAAGAAATAGCCAACACAGTCAAAGAATCAGTTGGGTGGCGTTGTCAAAAATGCGATAACCTTTGCTAAAGCCAGGAGAAAAAAATCCTCATTGGACAAAATCTCAGCGCCGTTCTCACACTCTCCAAGTGCATCATTGGAACCTAAATCCATCTGATAATCGACCGGAAAATCTTGCTCCTCTATGCAGTGGTTGTCACCTCTACTATCATCGATTTGGACGGGGAAATATATCCCCTGGTCAGTTGGAAATTGAATTTACAGTTGGAAATTGAATTTACAATTGAAAATTGAACTCCATTTGGAAAATTCAAGTTCTCAAAATGCTCCTCAGCCAGGAAAAATATTGAATTTTTGACTACAGCCTACACCTTATCTAATAAATAATTCCTGTACCTAAGTTGCAATTAACTTACTTGGGTAGTTTTTCTAGCAACCAAATATTGCTCGACCGCTTCGCGAATCAAATCGGGTATTGTGCATTTTTCCTGCTCGGCCAAGTTTTTGAGATGCTGCTTCATTTGCGGATGCATCAGCACCTTCACCTGTTCTGAGAGCGGC
This sequence comes from Cylindrospermum stagnale PCC 7417, assembly GCF_000317535.1. NCBI lineage: Bacteria > Bacillati > Cyanobacteriota > Cyanophyceae > Nostocales > Nostocaceae > Cylindrospermum > Cylindrospermum stagnale. The sequence continues at coordinate 368,195 of NC_020050.1, read as the reverse complement.
TCATCTCTGCCATAGTCAAAGCGATACTTGGTTCCAAAATCGGGATTGCCACCAGGTCTCGCCATTAGTTCCACACTTGTAACGACAATCTAATTATATCGCAACTGGCATCAGGCAAATATTTCTGAATCTGAAACCTTAATTGCGTGGTACTACATTATAATGGTGAGTATATCCAGACCGGGAGCGCAAGTGAGATGATTAATGCGCCGCTTGACTTGACTGCCACCCCCAACAGTGAAAATTTGGCTCTTGATGCTACAAAGAGTAATGCTGCTAATACAATCGCAATATTTGCTACTGAAGAACTAACTGAGGAAGAAGAGCGCGATCGCCTGCATTTAGAGCGTCAAGTAGAGAGGGCATTCTACGAAGCTGGTAAAGCTTTGAGACAATTGAGAGATAGAAAGCTATATCGTAACACTCATAAAACTTTTGAGGAATACTGTAAAGACAGGTTTAGTTACAACCGTTCCCGTTCGTACCAACTCATCGACGCAGCATTTGTTGTGGACAACCTGGAAGAATGTCCACAAATTGTGGACATTTTGCCAACCGCCGAAGGACAGGTACGACCACTGACAAAGCTGGAAGCAGAGGAACAAGTTACCTGTTGGCAGGAGGCAGTAGAGTCGGCTGGTGGTAAAGTACCATCAGGACGCATTGTCAAAAGCATCGTGGACAAAATTCGCGAAAGAACTAAGCTACCTAACCCCTATCGTCTGGGAGAAGTCTGCCAAATCTTACCCAAAGATAATCCCGAACTCAAGGGCAAAAGTGGCTGTTGGGGAATTGTCACTCATCTGGGTGATTATAGTTGCACGATTACTACCTGGGATGGCGAGTATACGGTCAAGATAGAAAACCTCAAGTCCCTGGAGTGTATTGATGCTGAGTGCGAATATATGCAGCAATTGTGTCAGCGTCTTGTCAGGTTGCATCAGGTGGGTAATCTTGATGCTGCTGTGGGTTGGTTATTGGCTGGTTTAGGTAAGCGACAGCAACCATTTTTGACTCCACTGCAAGAAAAGTTACTGGCTATTGTTGAAGAAGAGTGTGGGCTGATCTAATTGCTTAAGTACAGGATTTTACAAGTTCGTAATCTTATTGAGTGCCGCTTTCGCCCTATCGGTAGCTCTTTCAATTCGCCACGGATTTATGAAATGCAGTAATAAAAAAATTAAATAAATCAGCTTAAAAATAGGTTTAATTATCAAGATATAGCAAAAAACAATGACTAGACAGCCTCACGACCAATTTGCAAAGCAATATTTAGAGAATTATTAGAACTTCCTGAGAATAATCTGTTACGCCAAGAGATACAAAAAATTATTGCTAATTGGCGCGTCATCACAGTCGAACAGAAAAATTTAACCGAAAAAGACCAGGAGTTAATTATGGCTTTATCAGAAGCTTATCAGCAATGGGAACAAAAAACTTTACAGCAAGGACAGCGGTTGGGTTTAGAAAATTTGTTGAAGGTGCGATTTGGTACTTTAGATGAAGAATTGTCTAGAGTAATTGAACCCCTACTACAGTTACCGCCAGAGGAATATACTCGCCTGTATCTACAGTTATCCTGTGGGGAATTGTTAGCAAGATTTAACAGTAGGTTAGATTGAACAACAGCAACACTATGTTACCCATAAAGTGCCTAAAGCAAGAGTATTTACTGAAGTACACTGTAGACGTGGCTAGATAAGCAACATCAGCAGCAAGTTGTTTGCACAGGTAAATAAACCGTGAAGATACTGCCTTTCCCTACAGTCGATGAAACGGAGATATTTCCTTGATGGGCTTCTACAATCTGACGGGACAAATATAATCCTAAACCGTTACCCCGACGCTGATGCTTGCCCTGTCGAAAACGATCAAATAAAAGTAATTGTTCTTCTTCACTCATGCCAATACCTGTGCACCTAACAAATGTACTGCTTGTAGAAGAGATGCTTTATCATCCAATGTTTTAATCATCCGAATAAAGTGAGAAATAATATCTTGTCTGTGTTGAGTACATTTTTCAAGGCAGTATGTAGATACACGGCGAGTCAGGTTATCTTGAGCAGTTTGACTTAGATCAAGCAAAGTGTTGAGTGATACTAAATTATCTGAAGAAATTTCAGACAATTTCTTAGCTAGAGTCAATTTAAGAGATTCATGTTCTGTGTCATGAATAAGCTCAGTAAGAGTAGAAATTGCTATTTTATTTCCTGAATCAATTTGACCTAAGAGATAAGCAGCTTTATACTTAACGTAAGTGCTACTTCCTAAAACACAAAGAATAGTTAAGCTAAAAATAGCAGCATTGTGGTCTGTAGCTAGTAAAATTTCTCTAGCTTCTTCCTCAACCAAGCTAATATGTTCAACGCAGCATTCAGAAATAAGCAATGCAATAACTGCGTAGGTTGCGCTAAAGCCAGAAAATTCAGCGAGACCAAGCGCTGCTAGAAAAAGTGATCTATACCAGTAGAAATTTCTACACCCATCGTTAAATGTAACTAATGCACAAATAAATTCTTCTTTTTGGCTCCTCGAAACCTTTGATTCTGGAAGCCCTAGCCATAGCAAGATTACTTCTTTCCAATGTGGGTCAAAAATTCGATAGACGCAATCTTTGCCATGATTTTCCTTAAAAGGATTGGGTTCTTGATTATTGTGGTTCAAGAAAAATTCCCATCTTGAAATCGCGTATGCTGAAAAATATTCTTGAAAAGTAGGGTGAAAAAACACATAAATCTCTTCATTAGTTTCAACAGTTCTGTGAACAAAAATCAACCAGTGCAGTTTTTCAGCTAACCTAAACAACGGTTCGCCCATAATCTCACAAGCAAAGCTTTTCTCAATTCCAAATCTAGATTTTTCTCGCTTTAATGCCTTTAGTGCTAGTTTTCCTAACTTTATCTCTAATTCCTGACGCTCTTCCCAACTTGGTTGAATTTCTGGTTTCCACTGATAAAAATTTTCTACAAATTGTTGATAAAGTGCGGCTTTCGTTTCTGGTAAATTGCCAGGTTTAAAATACCAAGCCTGACACAACATTGATAGTCTCAGCGGATTTTTCACCAAATCTCGAATGCGTTTATACTTTGGCTCATCTAATTTTTCACGTAGCGGTTCTGCTTGCTCTGCTCTGCCATGTTCAATTTTACTTGCTTCACTCAGAGGCTGTTCCTAAAGAAATGTAAAGGGTTGGGAATCAGATTAAAAGAACAAAAGAAAATAGATTATGGGGCGAAAGAATGGAGGTGTCAAACATGGCACGCGAACCATATCCCAGTGATGTAAATGATGCAGAGTGGGGAATTATCGAGCCGTTGCTTCCAGCTTCAAAACCTATTGGTCGTCGCCGGCAAGTAGATTTACGAGAAATCATCAACGGAATTTTCTATGTTTTACATGAGGGATGTACATGGCGTGCATTACCGCATGATTTACCACCTTGGCAAACGGTATACAACTACTTTAGACGTTGGCAACAGTTAGGAGTGTGGCAGGAAATCCATACACAATTACGAAATCAAGTTCGTAAAAGTATGAATAAAAAAGAAGATGCTACTGCTGCCATTATTGATAGCCAATCGGTGAAGACAGCCGAAAAAAAGGGGGAAGTATACGGTTATGACGGTGGAAAACAGATTAAAGGACGTAAACGCTTTATCCTGGTTGATACTTTGGGATTGGTGTTAGCAACTATTGTGATGGAAGCTAACTGCCCAGAGCGTTTAGGAGGTGCGGCCTTGGTGATGGAAGACCCAGCCACCGCTGAAAATTTAGTTGTGATTTGGGTAGACCTTGGTTTTAGTGGTGAAAACTTCGCACGAGTAATTCAACAGTTATGTGATGCCAACGTTGATGTTGTTTCTCGTCAATCACCTGAATTTCAGGTATTACCTAAGCGTTGGATTGTGGAGCGTACATTCGGATGGTGGAATCAATACCGTCGTTTGAGCAAAGATTACGAGCTTTTACCAGAAATCAGCGAGTCTATCATTTACACCGTCATGATTCGTTTGATGTTAAAACGGCTTTCAAAGTCCCGTTCTCGTGCTTCATAATCTTTTACAAACAGCCTCTTACCACCTTTCTTTTTGACTTGGGCAGCAATATCAAGTCCGAGTTTTTCACGGGCTGCATGACCGACCTTGGTAGAAATTCTTGAGTCCCGTAGCTGTAGTTTAATCCCGTATTCTTTGAAGATTAAATTCCGCAATTCCTTTAATATGGCTAATGCTTCTTGTTGTGGTGAAGCATTAGTTTCTTTTGATTTAGTTGCATTGGCAGTGTTATTTGCTTTCGCTGATGCTTTACTATTAGCTGCGTTGCGAGTATTGTTATTAGCACGAGTTTTGGCAATCGCCATTTTACAGCTTCCTTTAATCAAGTGAATTTTTCACGTCCTTGCCGCAATCGCGGCTTTCACATCCATTTCTATTTTCTCTTTTTGTAAATTTATGATTTACAAAAAATGCAATGGAAGAGATGGTGCAACGGTGAGGGGGTCACAAGGGGGCTAAAGTGATTGCTGTATAAGTTTTATAGTCCTCGAACCTTTTTGATAAAATGTCTGCTTAAATGTCTGCTTATTGGAAATAGAACTTAATAGCTAAATTCTTCAATTGTGTTACTACTGAATAGATAGCTAAATTCTTCAATTGCGTTACTTTAGTCGCTGACGAAGAGCATTAATGGAAGTAGAAACTTCCCTTTCTCCTGTTTTATCTTGGGTTGTTACACGCATCTTTAAAACAGCTTCAGCAGTGCCTAATGCTTCTTTTATTTTGCCACGTTGATATTGGAAAATAGCAATATTATAAAGTGTATCAGCGTCAGCTTTAATATCTGATGTTGATTGTGTTAGGCTTGATATATTATTAGGATTTGTCTTCTCAGACCCAAGGCTTTGAATCCGATTAGCGCTATTTAATTTAATTTGCCTTGCAATTTCTAAAGCTTGATCGTACTTTCCTTGATTTGCATAGACAAATCCAACACCAACAAGAATTTCACTTTGTATACTAGGTTTAATATCAGCAGAAATATTTGCTCTTTTAAGTGTTGTCAGAGCTAATTGCAAATATTCCATTGCTTGGGGATATTTATCCTGTTTGTCATACACCATACCTATAAAGTTTAAGGTCGATATTTCCTTTAGAGAATCGCCCATTTGACGGCGAAGTTTTAATTCTTTCTGTAGTGTAAATAATGCTTGTTGAGTTTGATTATTTTCATAATATTTATTAGCTAATTCTCGAAGTTTATCTGCTTCTGTTTGGCGAGTTTGTTGTCTTTGTGCTTGTGCTTGACTAAAATTATTGGAATTAAGCCATGTTACATCTGTCAAATTTAAAATCGTCGCTATCAGTACAGAGCTTAATATTTTAGTTGCGTAATATTTTTTCATCAGATTAATATTAAATACTCGACTTGCTTTTGTTCTTTCATTCCTCTGTCAATTGCTTGAGTAACTTGAGTTCTCAAGTCGTACCTATAAAGAGTTGATTAGAAGTGTTGATTTTGTCGTTCTTAACCTTAGCATAATATTTGGTAAAGAGAAATAACACAAGATATCGCACCAGAACTCGAAACAACCGTTAATTTGAGGTTGATAAATATAGCCAAGTGGTTACTAACCATTGTCCTTTTGGTTCAGACGCCAGCAATCAATTTGCTGTAAAAGGGGAAAGTAAATGGGTAACCGTTCAGGGGGTTAGAAGAGCGATCGTTAAAGATGACCCCAAAATCTGATAAATTCAGAGATATGGAACAAAAGCGCCTAAATCATGTAGAGCAGATACCCGCAGAAGATTGGGGAAAGACTCCAACCAGTGTCAAAAAACTGGTGGAGGAGATGGCGCAGCAAATAGAACAACAGTCAAAGAAACTAACGGAAGTCCTGAGTGTTCAAGAACAATTATTAGAAAAAATCAATCGGACTTCCGTTAACTCATCATCACCACCCTCAAGTGACCCACCAGGATTTGGAAAAAAGTGGCAAAAGACAAAAAGCGGTAAAAAGCGAGGGGGTCAGCCCGGTCACAAAGGAAATAGTCGGGACTTGTACCCAATCGAAGAATGTAGCTCAGTAATAGATCATCATCCAGAAGAATGCGGTAATTGTGGAGCCACCCTTACGGGAGTTGACACAAACCCCTATCGGCATCAGATAGTAGAAATTCCACCCATTAGTCCCATAGTCATCGAGCATCGTTTGCATCAATTGACCTGTATAGGATGTGGCACTAAGACCCGTGCCATATTACCAGAAGATGTGAACCTAAGTGGTTACGGAGTCAGAGTAGTAGCACTAGTGGCACTTCTGAGTGGAGTGTACCGCAATAGTCAAAGAATGGTACAAAGTGCCATGCAAGAAGTATTTGGAATCTCAATATCATTGGGAACCGTCAACAGACTGCGGCTGGAAGCGAGTAATGCCGTGGCAACCTGTGTAGATGAAGCCAAACTATATATTCAAAACGCAAACATCGTCGGAGCGGATGAAACCAGCTTTAATCAAGGAAATATTGACGGCTTTAATCCTGAACAACGAAGAGCCTGGTTATGGGTTGCAGTCACCCCCCTAGTTACATTTTTTGAAATAGCCCTGACCCGTTGTACCCAAGGGGCAAAAAATTTATTGGGTGAAAACTTCAGGGGAATTTTGAACTCTGACCGTCATGGGGCTTACAACTGGGTAGATTTAGAACGACGGCAATTGTGTTGGGCGCATCTGCGTCGGGAATTTATCAAAATATCGGAACGTTCTGGAGTCTCGGCAGAATTGGGAACAATTCTGGTGAAACAACAAGAGAAGTTGTTTGAACTTTGGCATCGAGTCCGAGATGGTACTTTATCTCGTGGTGATTTTGTGGAGTTGGTTCAGGAGATTCGCTCATCCATCAGAGCCACGTTGCTTGAAGCTGACGAATACCAGATTACAGCACGGGAAAAAACACCCTTGGCAAAAACAGTTCGCACTTGTCGTCAACTGCTCAAAGTTGAGTCAGCGATGTGGTTATTTGTGACAACTGTTAGTGTCGAACCCACTAATAATGCTGCTGAACGAGCTATTCGTCCTGCTGTAATCTGGCGACGGACTAGTTTTGGCTCTCAAACTCAGGCTGGTAGTGTTTTTGTGGCTCGGATGTTAACTGTGTTGACAACTCTCAAGTCCCAAAAGCGCAATGTTTTGGAGTTTATGACTCAGGCTGTTGTTGCGGCTCGTGGTGCTAAAACTGCACCTTCTTTACTTCCAGAAACTGCTACTTGTTCTGATGATTCTGACTTGTTGAATGCGGCCTAATTTTATTGCTTGATTTTGAGGATGGTTTTTCGTCTTCTTTATACCCCCTGAACGGTTACGTAAATGGTTAAAGTCACGTTTATGAAATTGATGACAGACTGGCCTGCTCTGGCTGACCAAAATACGGCAATTGTGGCTGTGGAGTATTATACGCCTGACAGAATGCAGATATTACAACAGTTTTACCATTGGGGTGAGGAGCGGTCTTTGTCAGTTTTTGTCTGGAATCCTGGTTACGCTGGACTACAGCAATTGATTCAGCATCAAGGTCAGTACATCTTACAGTCAACGGACAGGGGTAAAGACGAAGACATTATTCAGTATCTTCTGGAGGAATATCAACCGGGTATTTATTTACTGGAGGGAATGCTAAATGAGGGTGATGGTAGCAAAATTAGTCAAAAACGTAGCTATCAATTACTTAATGCCTGTCATCAAGCTCTCTGGATTCAGCAAGATAATTACTGGGTGTTACTGGAAACTTACGTTCAACTACCTCTAGAATTACAGCCTTTTATTCCTGTACTGTCTAATCCACTTCCAGACCAACAGCAGGTGCAGCTGCAGCTGGTTGTACAGCAGTTTTGCGATGCCTATAGCCATCCCCAGCTTCAGCAATATGCAAAGTGCGATAGCGTTCGCGAAGCGTGTGCTTTGCACTCAGCGCTGCTGCGTTCGCGTAGCGGACGCACCAGAAGCGCAGATCGCCTACGGCACAGCGCAGCTGATCGCAATTCTTGGTTAAAGACAACAGAAAAAACAGAAGCATTGCGATTGCTCTTTCGTGCCTGTCAGGGTTTACCCATAGGCGAGATAAATATGCTATTACAGCAATGTTTGGGTTTTGCAGAGCAGCTTGAGGAAATCGCCCAATTAGTGCTTGCTCATAAAGTTAACAAACTGCGGGGACGGGGTTTAGAGTACATTGCACAACCGGATGTACCTTCAGCCGGGGGTTTAGATTTACTGGAAAAAAGGTTGGCAACTATTACCTGTCTACTGCAACCAGAAGCGCAAGAATATAACTTGAAGTTCCCCACGGGAATGTTGCTATGGGGGCCACCAGGGACGGGTAAAAGTCTCTCTGCTAAGTTAGCTGCTAAGAAAATGGGATTGCCATTGTTAGCGGCTAATTGGGGTGTACTGTTGGGTAGCCCTAACCCTGACAGAGCATTAAAAGAGTTTATTGCTTTGGTGACATCCCTTGCTCCCTGTGTACTCTACTGGGATGATTTTGATAAGGGTTTTGCTGGCTGGGACTCCAATGCAGATGGAGGTGTAGCACGGCGGTTGTCTGCGGCATTGTTGACTTGGATGCAAGAGCATCAAGAGCCAGTTTATACCGTTGGTACTGTCAACCGCTTAGAAATGCTCCCTGCGGAATTAGTGCGTCGTTTTGATGATATCTTTTTTGTGGATTTACCCCATGAAGGGGCAAGATATGAAGTTTTCAATCTACATTTAGCTAAGTATTTTCCAGTATTTCGAGACAATAATTCACCTTGGAGTGATGAGCAATGGCGTAGGCTGTTGGCTGAGTATAGAATTTGTACACCGGCTGAGATTGGTAATGCTGTGCGTCGTTGTGCTGAGGAGGCTTTTTATCAAGGTAGACCAGGGGTAATTGAGTTTGAGAATTTGCTGAAACAGCGACAAGAATTTACACCTGCTATGGAGCGAGAATCAGAACAGATACAGGCTATTCGCAATCAGGCTATTTATGCTCAACCTGTGTCGAGTGAGGACGTTTCTCGATTTGCTTATCAGCATCAGGAGTTGTTTGGGTGATCCGAATATGATTTTTGAGATTCATATCCTGTCGGATTTTAAAATCCGACATCTATTAAAATTCTCAAACTTATTTTTGTCGGATTTTAAAATTCGACAAAGAATTGATATAGTGAAACTAAGCTTAAGTAATTTTTATGAAACAGATAGTTCTCGCGCTCCTGGCTAATGCTGGTGGAGTAGGTAAGTCTACCATCAGCACACACATTGCCTATGAAGTAAGTAAGCGGGGTTATACAGTAGCTATGTTAGATTTAGACCCCCAACGGTCATTGGATGTGTTTTGTGGTTTGTCACCAGCCGAAGCCAATTTAACTACAGTAGAGTTACTTTCTAAGGATTTTAAAGGTGATTGGTCATTAGTACCAGTTTGGGATTCCAAAGTTGAGGTGTGTCAAGGACATCCCTTGTTGGCTGAAATAGCTAATGAACTAGTTATCAGAAAACGTGGAGAATATAGTCTAGCGGACAAACTAAATAAATATTCATTACCTCACAACTTAATTATTTTGGACTGTCCTGCAACTTTGGGTATGCTAAATGTCAATGCTTTAGCCGCTGCTACTCATGTTTTGGTTCCAGTACAGTTAGAGATGAAAGCTATTTCTGGTTCGGCAGAGTTAGTTGAATGGTGTATTTCCACAAGTGACGAGTTACAACTGGAACCACGTCCACCAATTTTAGGATTTGTTCCCAGTATGTATAACGGAGTAGTAGCTATGCACAGGCAATACCTGGCACAGTTACCTGCAATTGCTGAGAGATTAGGGATAAAGTTGTATCCAAAAATCCGGAGTTCTAACGAGTTTAAAAATGCTAGTGCCTATGGATTACCATTGCACAAGTATCGTCCCAAGCATCCTGCTTGCAAAGATTTCAAGTTAATTGTTGATGATGTAATTGCATTAATTAAGGAAAAATAATGGCAAAAGTATTACCGCAGATCGGCGATAAATTTAAAGGGGCAGTACAGAAAACCGATCAAGAGCAAAGAATTACGGATTTGCAAGCTGAAGTTGAAAGGTTACGTGCATTGCGATCGCCAGAATTAGAGACAGAAATCGCCAAACTGCGTGAACAATTGCAAACACAAACAGGTGAGATTGCCATTGATACAGGTTTAATTGACCCTAACCCTAACCAGCCAAGACAAACAATTACACAAGAGTCTATTCAGGCAAAAGCGAGATTACTAAAAAAACATGGGCAGATTACACCAGTAATTTTAGTTCCTCAAGATAACGGTCGTTATATGCTCTTGGACGGACAGTTACGTTGGTCAGGAGCAAAGCTATTAGGATGGGAGACTATTCGGGCATTAATCGTACCTCAGCCACAGGATTTAGACCAATCATCGTTATTGACTTTTTTAGGTTTTGAAGATTTAAACCCACTGGATAAGGCAGAAGCAATATTTAAAGAGATCACCAAATCAACTGGTTTAGAAATTGATGAGGTTGCTACAACTCTTGGTGCTGTACTTAAGCGGCTTGAACGTAATAATCAAGTCAAGGAATTAACAAAATTATTAATTGCTAGTAGTGAGGAGCAACAACAAGGTTTAGAAGTATTGGGTATTATGAACGAGGAGCAAGCTTTATTTTTAGTGTTCTTAGAATTTGGGTTGAATCCTGCTTCTGTTAAGTCCAATCTTTTACCAATGTTATCTTTGCCAGAAGATTTAAAAAAAGCAATTCGTCATCAAGAACTGAAAGGCGCTCACGCATTGGCATTAGCAACATTGTCGTCAAAAACATTAAAAATTTCGGAACAAGAGGCAGCTATAGAACGAATAAAAGCAACAGAGCAGGTGTTAAAAAAAAGTTTAACTGTACCGGAGACACGCGATTTAATTAAGGGCATTAAAGCTAAGTATTTAACATCAGAGCAATCGGAATCAAAAGAAATAAAAGGAATTATTCAAAAAATCAGTAGTGGATTATCTGAGATGACTTTAGCTAATGCTAGTCGTGAACAACTTCAATCTTTACAAGAAATCTTGTCACAGAAATTAAATGAAATTTGTAAGTTAATAAGATAAGTTTTTGGGGCAAAAAGAGCGATCGCTGCTGGAGAAAGAGACCCACAAATTTTAGCTGCCAAAAAGCATTACCGCGCTAAACCGTTCTGAAGCAGAAATTGCTGCAGCGTTGAATGAAGATTATCGTAGTGAGCATGTCTTTGTACTCCAACAAGAACTACAGATATACGATGTTTATCAAACTCAGATATCAGCTTGCGGCCGCCAAATACAGGAGTACTTGGCTCAATTTAGCGACAAAGTTAATCTCAACGAATCTCCGCTTCCTCAACCAAAGCACCCCCGCAATAAACCTCAAGGCAATGAACCTGCTTTTGATTTACGTACTCATCTTTACCGAATTAATGGCGTGGACTTCACTGCCATTGATGGTCTTGGTATCCTGACAGTGCAAACCATTATTTCTGAGGTCGGTTTAGATCCTAGCCGATTCCCAACTGTTACAGCACTTGCGTCTGTTATGAGGTACACTAAATTAAAATATAAATACCTTTAAATGAAGTCATACTCTGTCGAGTTTCGAGAAAAAATAGTTGCAGCACATCTTCAAAAAAACATCTCAATCAGGAAAGTAGCTAACATATTTTCCGTCTCAAAGAGTTTAGTGCAAAAGCTTGTAAAGCAACAAAAACTTGAAGGAAATTTACAACCAAAGCCGCGAGGGAAACCACAATTTAGTCATTTAACAAATGCGGAAGTAGAGTTAAGGGAATTAGTTGAAGCACATCCAGATGCAACATTGATAGAGTTATGTGAATTCTTGGCAGACAAGACTGGTAATTGGGTGGGTCGAAGTGCAATGTGTCGGGCCTTACAGAAATTAGGATTAAATCGTAAAAAAAACAAAGCGGAGTACCCAAGCCGGGACTCTTAGAGTCTTAAATTTAAGATTAGATTATTGGGAAAAGGTCAAACATATAGAGCCAGAAAATTTAGTATTTTTGGACGAAACTGGCGTTCTACTTGGGTTAACGAGGACTCATGCCCGTTCACAAATGGGAACAAGAGCTTACTCTCTTAACCCCTTCTATAGAGGTTCAAAAGTTACAGTAATTGGAGCAATTAGTATTAACAAAGTAGTTGCATTAATGACAATGAATAATTCAATGGATGGCAGGGCATTTGAATTATTTGTTGAGAAGTTTTTAGTGCCAAATTTATGGTCAGGAGCAGTAGTAGTCATGGATAATTTATCCGCACATAAACTAGATTCAATTGTGCTAATGATTGAAGCTGTAGGCGCGAAAGTTATTTGTTTATCCTCATACTCTCCCGATTTTAATCCAATTGAATTATGGTGGTCACAACTTAAATCTTTTCTACGCCGTTTCGCTCCAACTACAACGGAAATGGTTGATAAACTAATCTCAGTTGCACTCGACTTAATAAATCCTCAACAATTAAGAAACTGGTTTGCTAGTTGCTGCTACTGTACCTCATAATAGCCGGAAACGCTGTAAGCAGTTTACTTCTTGGCTTGGTCTTTGCCCTTGCAATCGCATCACTGGCCGTAAAGTTAAAAGTTCTCAAACTCGCTTTGTAGTCAACCCTGCTAAGTACCTGGACAGAATTAATTACATATTGGTTATTTACCAATTCTTTGCCAGTCAAGGATTTCAGCCCAGATGTTTGTGTAATTAATTTTGTCCGATTACTTACCAATGCTTTCCGAATGGCAGCACAAACAGCTGGCGAGAGCAATTCTGCTAATGGTGCTTTTTATCGTCGCTTACGTTCTCGCCTGGGTACACCCAAAGCTATCACTGCTACTGCTCATAAGTTGGCACGAATTTTCTACCGACCTTGGACATCTGGAGACGACTAACCTTCTTTCGTCAAACTGGGAATCACAAAAATAATTTCCTAATTTTCTCTCTTCAGATAGGTAGGGTAAAGGTTCCAACATTTTATTACTAACAAAATATGGCGAACATTTTGAAATATTAATAAATGGCTAAAAGCCTTGTAAAATAAAGGTTTCAAATTTTGCCTTGCGGAAAAAGAGATAATCAAAACTACTCTACCTTTAAAATAACTGACTTTAATAATCAACTTTTTATGACCCAATATAACTATCAACTCGGCGGTAGTTTAGCCATTGATGCACCTAGTTACGTACAGCGGCAAGCCGACTGGCAACTGTATGGAGCCCTGAAGCGAGGAGAGTTCTGCTATGTCCTCAACTCCCGGCAAATGGGCAAATCCTCACTGCTGGTGCGAACCAAGCATCGTCTTGAGCAAGAAGGCTTTCACTGCGCTGCCGTGGATTTGAGTGTAGTGGGGAGCGAACAAATTACTCCACTGCAATGGTACAAGGGATTCGTAGGTGACTTATGGCGACAGTTGGGGCTACTGGAAACCTTGAACCTGAAAACTTGGTGGCAAGAACGCAACGATCTCGGTTTACTGCAACGGCTGCGGTGGTTTATTGAGGAATTGCTACTGGTGCAGTTTCCCCAACAACAGTTATTTATCTTTGTTGATGAAATCGACAGTCTGCTGGGCCTTAACTTTTCGATTGATGACTTTTTTGCCTTAATTCGCTTCTGCTATAACCAACGGGCAATCAACCCAGAATATCAACGCATTACCTTTGCCATTTTTGGGGTAGCAACTCCCTCGGATCTAATTCGAGACAGAACGAAGACACCGTTCAATATAGGTCAAGCGATCGCACTCAAAGGGTTTGAGTGGGAGGAAGTAACTCCTTTAATTGCAGGGCTGGACAAGACCGTGTCACAGCCTGCGTCGGTTGTGAGGGCGATTTTAGACTGGACGGCTGGACAACCTTTTCTGACGCAGAAGTTGTGTCATTTAGTCGTGCAATTGAGTCAGGGGACAATGGGGCACGGTGGCTTAGATCCCATTCCACCAGGTATGGAATCGTTGTGGATTGAGAACTTGCTCAAAACTCGCATCATTGAGCGTTGGGAATCGCAGGATGAACCGGAACACCTGAGAACGATACGCGATCGCATTGAACGTAACGGTCAGCGGGCTGGCAGAATTCTCGGCATTTATCAAAAAGTTTTGCAAGATATTGAAATCAAAAGTGATGATAGTCAAGAACAGATTGAATTGTTACTCAGTGGCTTAGTCGTTAGACACGAGGGAATATTAAAGGTAAAAAATCGCATCTATCAACAAGTATTTAATCAGCAATGGGTTGAAACAAGATTAGCAGCATTGCGTCCTTACTCCCAGGCGTTTGATGCTTGGGTAGCTTCAGGGCAGCAGGATAAATCTCGCCTCTTGCGCGGACAAGCCTTAAAAGACGCTCAAACCTGGGCGCAGGGCAAAAGTTTAAGCGATTTGGACTATCAGTTTTTAGCAGCTAGCCAAGACGTAGACAGACAAGAATTACAATTATTTTTAGAAGCGGAACGGCTTAAGGAAGTAGAAGCTAGGCTGGAACTCAAGAAAAAAAATGCCAAACGCCAAGCTTATTTTATCGCTGCACTTTCCTTCGCTTTAGTGAACGCGATCGCAGCCGGAATCTTCGCTTTTTCCCAGTACCAGAAAGCCCTCGCCAGCCAACGCAATGAAGAAATTGAAAAAATTCAAGGAATGGCTAGATATTCGGCAGCCCTCTTTGCCTTAGATAAAAGGTTAGATGCTTTAATTGAAGCGCTTAGGGCTAGAAGAGAACTCAAACACTTGGCACCAAGCGACCCGCAGACAGAAACAATGGTGGAGTTAGCCTTGCGACGGTCAATTTATGGAGCTGTTGAATCTAACCGCTTTTCGGGTGATGCCTCTGTCAAAAACGCATTAGATATCAGTTCTGATGGCAAGATGATTGCTGTGGCAACAATCGGAAATAGTGTCCAAATTTGGCAGCGCGATGGTAGGTTGCTGGGTACCTTTAAAGGATATGAAGGTCCAGTTATAGGCGTGGCCATCAGCCCCAACGGTCAGATCATTGCTTCATCAAACGGAGACACAACCGTCAAACTCTGGCAACGTGACGGCATTCTCGTAAAAACTTTGACAGGGTTTAAAGCAGCAGCTGGCAAAGTTAAGTTTAGTCCTGACGGAAAACTGATTGTTTCTTCTAGTGGGGACGGTACGATAAAACTTTGGCGCAGCGATGGCAGATTGCTTAAGACCATGAAGCATGGCGTAATCAACACACCAGTAGTTTTTAGCCCAGATGGAAAGCTGATAGTCTCGGCTGCTGACAACGGCACTTTAAAACTCTGGCAACCAGATGGCACGTTATTGAAAACACTTTCAGGTATTCCATCTCCTGTTTTCTCAATTGCCTTTAGTCCTGACGGCAAAACCATGGCAACCGGCGATGGAGACAGCAAGCTGCAACTGTGGCAGCGTGACGGCAGTTTGTTAAAGACTTTCACCGCACACGACGCGGCAATTAACGCCCTAGCGTTCAGCCCGAATGGGCAGATCGTCGTCTCTGGCTCTGATGACAAGATGCTAAAATTTTGGCGCAAGGACGGTACTTTGTTGAATGCCATTAAAGGTCATGATAGTGGCATTCTAGATCTGGCATTTAGTTCCAGTGGCGACACACTATACTCTGCATCTTTGGATGGCACTGTAAAACTGTGGAAATTACGCAATCGGTTGCTGACCATTCTGCGGGGACATACGGAGGGAATTTGGGGAGTCGCTTTTAGTCCCGACGGACAGTTAATCGCTTCATCGAGTCCGAAGGAGACAATCCTCTGGCGCAAGGACGGGAGTAGCTATCGGCGCTTAAAAGGACCAAGCCCTCGGTCGAGTTCAGTTGCTATCAGTCCAGATAGTCAAACGATCGCTAATGTTGGTGCAGATCAATCGGTCAAGCTTTGGAGGAAAGACGGTACATTGCTTCATAGTCTCAAAGGGCATCTGGGTAGTATTAGGAAAATCGCTTTTAGCCCTGACGGTAAGATGGTTGCATCTTCGAGTAGCGATCGCACAATCAAACTTTGGCGCGTCGATGGTAGCGAAATCGCTACTTTTAGAGGACACACGGCTGGGACTTGGGGGGTTGCTTTTAGTCCCGATGGTTCGACACTTGCATCGACCAGTGGTGACAAGACAGTTAAGCTTTGGCGTTTGGCTTCGGTTTTGAATCGCAAGCGTGAGCTAGATTCTCGATCGGAGGTCACAAGTGAGGATAGCTTAATCAAGACTCTTCAAGGTCATAATAGTACAGTCATTGACGTAGCTTTCAGCCCTAATGGCGAATTGATTGCTTCGGTGAGTGAAGACAGGACGGCTAAACTTTGGAGTCGTGACGGCAAGTTACTGCATACTTTTAAGGGACATGATTCTGGGATTTGGAGTGTAGCGTTTAGCCCTGAGGGCCAGACGATCGCTACAGGCAGTAATGATGGCATGATTAAACTCTGGAAGAGTAATGGCACATTTCTGGCAAATCTAATTGGACATAGTGGTGGGGTGAAGGGATTAGCTTTCGCTCCTGACGGCAAAACTTTGGCCTCGGCTGCTGAGGACAAAACAGTAATTTTGTGGAATTTAGAGCAGTCTGTTGAGCTAGATCAGGTGGTAGCGGCGGGTTGCGACTGGGTGCGAGATTATCTGCGGACTAACGCAGAGTTGGCACAGAAAGACAGGCAACTTTGTCAATAGTCATTCGCGATCTGCCCAAAGGGCAGCAGCGAAGCTATCGCACCTCTTGGAACCAACTTTTAGCTCTAGTTGGGGCATTAATTGACCAATTTAGTATATTGACAAAGGCCATTAATTGTGAATGAAAGGCTTTACAGCAATATAACTTTACACAAACATACCAACTTTATCTATTGCTCATTGAGGTAAAAAACTGCATAGTACAATCATATATTCAAGAAAAGCAGTTAATTGCTTTTCAATTATTTTTGAGGAAAAAAAATGTCATTGTCAAATTCATCGAACCAAACACAATTTGATTTAACCGAAAAATCACAGGCGGAAACAGCCACTACAATTAATACAATTAATACAGTTAATCAAGATTTTATAATTCTTACACTGGAGTACAAAAAATTTAAACAAGCTCTTAAAACACTTGCACTCGAGAAAAATATTAATTTAGAAACGTCATATCTCATTCTTGAGAATACGAAAAAAATTGGCGATACATATGAACTTCAATTTTTTGTAATCGGCTCACAAGTGGCTAGAAAAGTTGAGACTAATGATCCTGTTTTTTACTCATTTAAAGAGACGTTCAATACTGCTTTAAATAAGGCTAGACTCATAACCCAGGATGAAAAACCAACTCGCTCAACTAGAGCTTTAGGACCATCATTACAAATAGAAGCTTTAGAAGTAATTGATTCTGCCAGTTGGGGAACAGCTATTTTAGCATTTATAGAATACGCTAATAGTGATGAAGAAATTTCTTCTTTAACAACAACTTTACAAATACAGGCATATTATGGACTTTTTCAATCTGGTCTTACTCTAGGACAAGGAGTTTTCTCAATTACTCAAGTAATGAGCGATCTAGCCGGAAATAAATTTATATCTCTCAGTGAAAAGATAGGGAATAAAATTTTACTTGCTGCTAAAGGCGCTGACGGCTTAAAGAAAACGGCCCTCAATGCAATGGGAAAAATTGTCTCTAATTCATTGACTATTGCCACTGGAGTTTTTAGTATCGTTATAGATAGTATCGCCCTTGCTAAGTTAGATCCAAAAGATCCGAGATTCAATAGCTCCGTAATGAGCTTATCTTTTAATGTCATTTCCCTTGGCTTAGGATTAGTTTCTATCTTTGGTGGATCTGTGGCTAGTTCTTTTGCCGGAGGTTTAGCCGTTCCTCTTGCAGGTTTGGCCATCGCTTTGGGAGGCTTAATACAAATAACGGATTCGCAATGGGAAAGATGCAGGCGTCTTGGGGAATATACCTTAGAATTGGAAAGAAGTTATGATGATTTTCTAAAGTCAAATCAAGGAACAGAACTTAATCTAATTGATAGCTATGTGACTGTACGTGAGGTTAATTTAAAAACTCGAAAAGTGCAATTATGGACTCCTTGGCTTCCCAAGTTTTACCCACCAAGTCCAATGACTGTATTTAGTGTAGGAACTGATAAGGGTGATCCATGGGAAGTAAATTATAAAAAATTTACTGGAAAAGATTTACCTCTGACCAAAACGTTCAATGGGGGTGTCGAAGAAGTTATTCTGCCTATCCTTCCACACTATAAAATCCATATAGAGAAGATGGGAACTGGGACGAAGTATCACCGCCATGATAAAGAAATAATGGCATTACCAAAGCTCTCTGGTAGCCCAAAGGTTTCTTGGGGCTTCTTGGGTGTTGGATATCAAATTGGATTTACTAACCGTGTCGGAGGACCGATAGAATATTTGGAAACAACGGTAAAAGTTATTGGAAGTGACGGCAGTGATATTTTAATAACTCCCTCCCTAGAAGAGAAAGCCTTAGACGTAATTGATGCTGCCAGTTGGGGAACAGCTATTGTGGAGGCAGTTTCGGAGGCAATTGAGCCTAATAATTTTATTCGTGCGATTAGAAATCTATTGACTTATAACATTGAGAAATCTAAAGGTTCTTGTATGCTTGTCGTATCTAAATATGCCAAGTATCAAATCACTCTAGGAAAAGATGCTAGTTTATTGCTGAATTTCTCAGCAGTTGATAATTTTGATCCAGATTATGAAAAACGTAAAATAAATTTTGATAATAATAACTGGGTAGCCATAAACCCCCTACAAGGGGAAAAGCCCATTGATCAAATTATCATTCTTGACAACCAAGGAAAATGCCTAAAAGTTAATTTTTCTGCCAAATCTCAGGAAATTCTTTGGATTGATTCGGAGTTATATCACAAAGCTACTAATAAGTCCATTGAAAAGGAACTGATGACTGGGAAAAATATCCATCCTTCTATCGATTCTACTGTCACGATTCCCATCAGAAATGCTGCCAAACATTACCAGACAAAACCTTCTACAAGATGTTCTTATGGTTTTTATTTCCGGAACAAGAATGCTATCCAGTTTTTAGATGCTCCTGGCCAATTACCAAGTAGTTTAAACGTTATTAAATGTTTACCAGATCAAGTCATGCTTCGCCAGCAAGTAACTAATAATCCAAATTTACCTAGCGAAGACTTTTATTACTACGTCAAAAAGGATGATGGTAGTTTTAAAATTGAATTTTCTGGCGAACCCCATTCTCAAACTTTAGACTACTTAATAACGGGTAAAATACCATCGCCACGGAAGGGAATCTTAAAAGATGGTTGTCCAAATTGTGGTTCGGGCAATATAGAATATACGCCAGATCATCCAGATTATATTTATAGCGATCCCTTGCGTTGTCTAGACTGTAATTTTCAGTTTACTCGTTATTATCGCTCAAATCTTTTAACAGCAAGTAATGTGGAAGAAATTCACGCTATTTTATTGAAGTGGAGTAGCGACAGCAATGAGGTATATTCTAACTATATCAATCTTCTTATCGAGGCTTCCGAAAGCAATTATAATGCTGAACAATCTGAAGTAAAGCAAAAGATACAACAACTTTCACAACAAGTTATTCAGGAATTCAACAATAGTGAAAACGGCAACGAAAAACGGGCAATATTAAACCAAATCTATTGGAGTTTAGCAACACACTTCGAAAGGGACTATCTCAAGGCTTTTTTAAGACCAGGAATTTCTTTACAAATATCAGTTTCTCCACCGGATAATCTACCAAATATTGCCTATGTCTATCAATCTGAGCCATTTTCTTATTCGGCAAGATTAATTAGTGACTTTGTTAGCAATTGGAGTTGGTCGGAAGGTATATTCTCTGATATACAACGATATCATTATCGTATTACTAGCCCTAGGCTTAATGATAGATATGACAAGCAATGGATAGAAGAGACAATGTATTATGCAGAACTTACTTGTCAGCGATTAATCAATGAACCTGGACAAAGGAAACTGAACGAATTCATTGAATTTGATCAGACTTTAAAAGTCTGTGGAAAATTTTGGTTACGAAAGATTTTAAAACGCCCAGTAGCTAATTTACTGCCCAAAGTTTATGACGAGAATGCAATTTTAACCTTAAATCCTGAAGTGCCTGAAGTGAATTTAGTAGATCAGCTTGTCTTAAACGAACAAGAAAATCTAATTCTCTTAAACGAACAAGAAAATCTAATCGATGAAATACTCTTAAATCAAGAGGAGAATATACCGGATGATATACCTTTAAACCCAAAAGAAAGGCAAGTAGTTCAATACCGTTTACTAGATTGGGCTTTATTGTATAGTGAGGATAATAATCCTCAAGGCAATTTTATAGCAAGATATATCTCACTAATTTTTGATTGCTATCAAAAACCTCAGTATTTGACTGATCAATATCAGCTATACCTAGATGTATATGCACAAGAGGTTAATCGTAAATTAAACGATAAACCAGAACAACTCGAAAAATTAATAGAACTGTATCAAAATTTCAAAACTCGGCAAAAACTTTTTGTCAAGGAAATTTTAAGAAGTCCCCTCGCTAATTTACTTGCTGAATCTTCTAGTGTTACTCCTCCCTTAAATCCAGAGGAAAATGTATCATTAACTCTAGAGGAAAAGATACGAATTTATGATCTTTTACGGGAGTGGACTGGAGGTGGTTATCGTACCATAGATGATTACATACGCCTTGTTTTTCAAGCTGATGAAAATCCTCAATTTGCCGAGGAACAGAAAGAAATAATAGAGATAAAGTCGCATGAGATCACTGAAGAATTAAAAGAGCTTCCTGGACAACTCGATGACTTAAAACAAATCTATCAGGCTTTAAACACACCAGAACAGATTTTTGTACGGCAAATTTTAAGGACTCCAGTGTCTAATTTACTCTTAGAAGTTATAAAACTTGATCATGAGAGTGTTTCCTTAAATCAAGAGCAAAAGAGGCAAGTTTATAATCTTTTATTAGATTGGACTCAAAGTGAGTTTGCTGACTATGGTTTGATGTCTGAATATATACATCTTGTTTTTTACGCTTCTCAAGATCCTCAACTTGTCAGGGAACGTAAGATGGAAATAGATCACTTTGTACAAGATTTTAGTTCGCAATTAAGTAATAACCCCGTAAAACTCGAACGATTAAGACAACTCTATGGGGAATTAAACACTCAAGAACAAATTTTTGCACGGAAACTGCTAAAGACTCCTGTGGTTAATTTACTTCTACCTGATAATGAGAATGTTTCCTTAAACCTAGAAGTTAATGTCTCATTAAATCAACTAGAGAATGTTTCTTTAAACCAAGAGCAGAATGTTCCCTTAAACCTACAAGAAAAGATCCGAATTTATGATCTTTTAAAGGAGTGGACGGAGGAAGAATATGGTTACTCTCATACGTTGTACGAGTATATAAACCTTGTTTGTGAAGCCGCTGAAAGCCCTCAACTTGCAGAGCAAGTCAAGGAAAAAATAGATATGGATTCACACCAGGTTAGTTGGGAATTAATCGAGGCAGAAGATCCGATAAAATTAGAGAAATTAAAACGACTCTCTCTGATCTTAAAAACGCAGGAAAAAGTTTTTCTACGAGAACTTTTAAAACCCCTTATTGCTCATTTACTTCCTGATCCTTATACTGAGAAAGTATCACTAACTGAAGAAGAAAAGGAAGGAATTTATCATCTTTTAGGGGAGTGGCTTGGTGGACAACAAAGTGGTCTGATTTTCGACTATATAAATGCAGTTGTCAGTGCTTCCGTTCAAAATCACGAGGATGAAGAATCTCAGCTACGTTTAGATGATTTGTCATGTGACGTTAATCAAATATTAATGTATGATGAACCAGAAAAACTCCAACGATTAAAACAACTGTCTGAAAGTTTAGAAAAGCCTGAAAAAGATTTTTTACACGAACTTTTAAGACCAGTAGTAGCTAGTTTACTAAATTAGGGCTAGACTGTGCCGAAACGG
Organism: Cylindrospermum stagnale PCC 7417; assembly: GCF_000317535.1. NCBI lineage: Bacteria > Bacillati > Cyanobacteriota > Cyanophyceae > Nostocales > Nostocaceae > Cylindrospermum > Cylindrospermum stagnale. Next base: position 346,146 of record NC_020050.1, on the reverse strand, counting down.
GTAATTTGTACGCTAAGAAAACCTCAAAAACCTGAAATCCTTAACTATCAATAGTTTCATCAAGTGTCGACTCTGACTTTTCACGGTATGTGGAAAAGGTCATTTTAAGGATTTTCCAAGCCCTGATTTTTCATTCATAATTTTCATTAATCCACCATTTTTGAGAATAAAGCAGTGAAAAAAAGCTACGCAGTTTCGTGGTTTGAGGACTTTCCGTGAAAAGTCAGGTATAAATTGGGTTTGAGGGTGCGATCGCGACCGTGTTTGATGATATGGCTGGAAAATCAAGGGTGCGATCGCTTCTCTCGACAGTCGAAGTGCTTCTTGGAACCAACCTAAACTTCTGGTTGGGAATTAATTCACCAATTTAGTATATTGACAAAAATCATTAATTGTGTTTTTTGTGGCTTACAGCAATATAACTTTACACAAATTTACCAACTTTATCTATTTCTCATTGAGCTAAAGAATTGAATAATAAATAGTGAGCTTGTTTTTTAGCATTTATGTTGGTAGCCTTTATGTTTATTTATGCCCACCTACTTAATCAAAATGACTAAATGATTCACAATTTACCCTTGGGATACGGTATTGTTGTTTAATACAATAATTTTGTAAAAAAGTAGATGAGCTTGAAACTGTGCAATCGCCTTTGGCGGGCGCTTTGCGCCATCGCTTCGGGCGGGGTGTTCGCGGAGCGTCTCGGAGAGAAGCCCATCGCCATCGCGCAAACAATTCAGTTAAATTCTCTTCAATTAGTCATTTAACTTAACTTCAAAAACTGATGGAAGTCAACAAAGTCAAACGGCTGAACTTTTCGGGTGTTTACATAGATGCGAAGTACGTGGAAAACGTCGAAAACTATCCAATTCAAAAGCGTACTGTCGTCGTCAATACCCAAGCTTCAGATGCTCACCTCAGCGAAGCTCCTGCCAGTATTATTCCCTCTTTCTCATCCACCATTCTTAACGATACCATCATCCAAAAAGCAGAATCCTTACTTTTGCTTGAGGTAGTTGAAACTAACAACATTGGCAAGATCATTTTTGAGCAAAACTGGGATTTATTAGGTAATCTTATTGACGGCTTTCCCAAAGATGTACCACTATGGCGTTCTCCTCAGGATGAAGCAGGAATCGTCAATCTCGATCCCTATTTGATGACAAGACAATCGAGTACACACCATCAAAAAGAAAATTTTTCCGTCAAAGTTAACTTATGGTTTGCTCCTTCTCATACCGATTGTGCTATCCACAATCAGCACGACTTTATCGAAACCCACACACAGATATTTGGTAGGGGCAGAATGCAGAAGTTCAAAGCTCAAGATTACGCCACTATCTATGAAGATCAGTTGATGAGTCCGGGTTTCACAACTTTTGTGCCATTTTGTCAAGTTGAAGAAAACAGCAAATATCTTTATCCGTGGCACCAATATTACGCAGATACAGATTGCATTTGGATGGCAATAGAGTATCACCCGTTGGCTAAAGCTTAAACTCAGTAACTCTATTTGAGGGAAATCGCCAACTAAATTTTGGGCATTGCTGAACTGAAGTATGAAATTGAAAAATCAATGATTTCAAACTCTTACACTCTGTGACTCCCTTCGGGTGATGCCTCCGGCTCCCGTAAGGGATACACCAGTCGCCTGGGTCGGGCTAACCCTCCTGCAGCGCTGGTTCACTGCGCCTCTGCGTGAAACAAAATCATACTCTTAATCAGCAACGCCAAATTTTGACATGGCGATCGCTAATACCAGTCAGTCTGCACAGAAACTCATTCCATATCACAAGAGGTTTATTAATGTCAGGTCCAACTTTATCCGATGTCTACAAATTCGTTACAGTCGAAGAATATTTCAACGATATCAAAAGCTGGGAGACCCTGAAGAAAGTCTCTTCTCTTCAATACAAGCACGAAGAACAAACGCTGGTGCTTGAGTTTAAAAAGAGCGATGGTAGTGTCTGTGCCATGCTGCTTCAGTTCGTCCAGAATGACACCTTCCGGGTTCGTTTCAACCCCAAAAAAAACAAGGAAGATTACACCAATAACAATACTCGTGCGCTAGTCAATGACACCTTCTCTGAGTTAAAGAAGGAAGCGCAGCAGGGAGATGAACAGTTCTACATAGACTACCAAGACAAAGGTGGTCAGGGCTGCGAACTAACTACGAAAAAAAAGCAGAATGACGAAGCTCTCATGAAGGTGATTGTCACTAACGATCCATTCAAGATCGAAGTGATCAATTGCGAACCCGACGGCAGCAGCTTTCAAGTCTGGGAGACATCATTACCTGGCATATTATTCACTCCGAACGGGAAAGACGACTATGCCATTATCCAGGCTGTAAAAAAACCTGCACCAGCCAAGTTTATTGGCTTTGGCGAACAAGGTGGCAAGTCACTGTGCCGCAATAGCGGGCAACTAAACTATTTCAATTTTGATAACATGCGGTACCGGCAGGTTTATAACTACGGTCCGTTAGACGGACGGGAACCGCTTTACCACTCGGAACCGTTCTTCATTGAATTTAACGGCGTTCCTGAAAAAGATTGCGTCACCGGGATGTACGTTGACAATCGCGGTCAAGTCCTGATGGATATTGGCTTCTACAACTCCAACTATTATATGGTCGGTACGCGATTTAGCGACCTTGACTATTATTTCTTCATGGCAGACACTCCGGCAGAGCTTATAGACAGCTTTACTGAGATTGTCGGACGATCAAGGTTAAAACCCCGCTACGCCTTGGGATATCACCAAGGATGCTATGGGTATGAAGATCGGGGCGCTCTGGAATGGACTGTTCGCAAACATCGCGAGTACCAAATTCCGCTCGACGGTCTCCATGTGGATGTAGACGTACAGGATAACTACCACACCTTCACCATTAATACAAATAAATTTCCCGATCCGAAAGGAATGTTTGCTTATTTAAAAGAGCAGGGTGTGAAGTGCAGCACAAACATTACCCCAATTATTAGCCGCAAGGAGCCTTATTACACAACCTACACAGAAGGTCGGGATAAGGGCTATTTTGTACTAGATCAGCGCTTCTTCGACGATCTCAATCCGAACAACCCTGAAGACCTGAATAAGGGTTACAGCTACCAGAATTTCGATCCTCCAGGGAAGGAAAGTGTTTTCTTCGCATACGACCCAGAACACAACGCCAATAAGGGTGAAGCTTATATCGGGGAAGTTTACTACGGAAATGACCGAATTACAGGAGCGGAAATGGGGACCTCCGGTCATTACCCCGATTTCGGACGGCAAGAGGTGCGTGATTGGTGGGGCAAGCAATATCAATATCTCTTTGATATGGGTCTGGAAATGGTTTGGCAGGACATGACGACACCTGCTATCCGTTCCCGCCGTGGGGATATGCGGGGCTTCCCCTTCCGATTACTGGTTACCGACGATTCTATATCGGGAGAGGAACCCAAACTGACAGCGGCCATTAAGGTGTGGAATTTGTATTCGTACAATCTCCACAAAGCCACCTACCACGGTCTGAACAACCTTGTATACTCAGAGCAGTCAGATAAACCAGGACAGCGGCGCACGGATCGTAACTTCATCGTCGGGCGCGGCAGTTTCACCGGGGCGCACCGCTTTGCCGCCTTGTGGACGGGCGACAACTCTTCGACCTGGGATTTCCTCAGGATGAACGTGGCCCAAGTTATGTCACTCGGCATGACCGGTGTTACCATCTGTGGGCAAGATGTCGGCGGCTTTGAACAAGAGAACGACGAGCAACACTGGGTCGGTCCAGAACTCATGATCCGCTGGGTCGCTGCGGGAGCTTTCCTGCCTTGGTATCGCAACCACTACATGCGTAAAGGCCGGAAAGAGTTCCAAGAAATCTTCATGTACGAAGAATGGTTTAAGGATCATAGAGGTGGCCATCTGCCGGAACCGCAAGATTTATACCGTGCAGTTTTGCCGGCTTGCAAGTATTACATTGAATTGCGGTATCGTCTCCTCCAGGTTTTCTATGACGCTATGTTTGAGAACACATTTGATGGGTTGCCCATCTGCCGTCCCATGTTTCTCAACGACCCACAAGACAAGGCGCTCTACAATGACAAAATCGCTTTCCTCGACGACCAGTTCTTCCTCCGGCATGATATCCTCGTTGCTCCACTTCTAGATCCGCAGTCAGATCAAAACGGCTACGGCAAACGGGATATCTATCTTCCCACAGGCAGCAATTGGTATTGTTTTAAAGACAACCAACAGCCGCTTGATGCTACTGTCGATGGTGGCACTACTATACGTGGTTTTGATGCAAGCCTGAGTGGCGACCCGAAGCACATTCCCTTTATTGTTCCCATCTTCGTGCGAGCAGGTGCGATCATACCCACTATAGAGGTTGAACAATATGTGGGAGAGCGCAACAGCAAAGGTCTGCTCAATCCGATAACACTAAACATCTATCCTGGTGAAAGTGGGAAATACACCATGTATTTGGATGATGGCATTAGCCGTGCTTCTGAACCCAAGGAGTCGGCTATATACGATAATGATGACCTGGCTAACAGCGAATATCGTGAGGTACTGATTACCCACAACAAAACTGGTTCAACACGCCAGATTATTGTGGATCGTAAACATGACAACTATCAGCCCAAGGAAGACTTTTTCTTTGTGGCGATTCTGCACGATCCCTCTGAAACCACAGGCAATTCAGGCTCCTTGAAGAGGGTAACAATAGACGGGCAAGAGATTGGCTTAATTACAGGCGGCGATGCTGGAGAACGGTCGTATAAGCTAAGTGGTTCTTCCAGAAATTCCTGGTACTACAACGAAAACATCAAAATCAGTTTCGTCAAGGTATTTGATAATAATCCGTCGATCAAAATCCAGGCAGAATACAATGCCTAAATTTTCATAAAAGCTCAAAAACTGAGTTTTTATAAAAGTCTTGCAACAGCCGTTTTTGGGACGGCTTTTGCTATTAAGTTTCATTAGTATTAAAGCTTATTTGGTAATATAAAATCAAGTCAGAAAAGTAGGAAGATAAAAGCCTTAATGAGCGTAGCATTCGCGGAAGTACTCTCGATATAGCTCACAGCTAACAGTTGCTTGACTATCGATAAAATGCACCAATCCTAAACTTTTTAACTTAAACGCCACCTCAATCTCTAACTGGATTGGAGCCGTTACAACCTGTTGAAAGGCGTGAGCTAATTTAGGATGCTGTTGAAGATTCCACAACTGATACTGAAGATGCTGTTGATAGATTCCGCTATTCCTCGTAGCATCTTGCAGTACAGTTTGCAGAGGCATCTTAAAGTGGGCACTTTGATACAATGCCAGTCGAATTAAATACGGAAAGCCACTTGTGAGCTTCATTAACTGCTCAAGTTCAAGCTTCGTGAGTCGAAGTCCGTGACGTTCGGCTAAATCTTGTACCTGTTCTTGGCTAAAGGTTGGGAGTTCGATCACCAATCCCACATTAAACGGAGAGCGATGGGTGGGTAAGGGAATGTAAACTTCAACCGCATGAGCTATCACAACTCGTAACTTATGCCAAACTGAAATGTCTTTTGTTTCCTCATACCAGGAACGCAACAGGACAAAAAAATCACCCGCGACTTCTGGGTACTCAAATAATTGGTCAATGCCATCTAGTACTAGAACCATAGGGTTAGAGAGTTCCTTGAGGAGATAGCCCTGAAAATAAATCGTGCTGTTAATCAAAGCTCCCATATCCTCGTCCCAGTAGTCATTTAATCTAGATTCCAAACCCAACTGCCGAGTGACATTTGTACAAAACCAGCGCAAGAAGCGATCGCTCGAAACAAACACCTGTGTTCCAGCGTGATATAAGCTGAGTCGCACTGTGTAGTAATTCTGACTGCTCCCATAATCCAAAATTCGTGCGATTAGGGAAGTTTTCCCCATCTTTCGAGGTGCTTTAATGCGAATGAACGCACGAGGTTGGAGAATTTCTTGATAACAGGTTGATTCGATAGTCGAGCGCTCAATGTACAGGTCAGAAGCGAGGGGAACCTGTCCTTCTGGAGATTCTAGAACGTAGCGTTTCGTATTCAACCCCACCGTCGGCATTGCTGCTGTTGTCTCGCTCGTCTGAGAATTATCCTGAGCAGCAAATTTTTCTAACTGTTGTTCTAGCAGCGTCGGGAGATTTGTCTTATTAACTTTTTCACCGATAGCCTGTGAAACTAAGAGCCATAGTTTAGGCGCAACTGTAAACTTAATATAGCTTTCAGAGTACCTATTTTCTTCAGCAAGTTGAGCGTAAGTTTTTTTGTTTCCAAGTAGAGATTCTCGCAGGATTACCTTTTGAATATAGTTGAGCGAAGACCCTGTTTCTGTAGCAATTAACTGGAGCGCAAACTCAACAATTTTCTCAATATTTTTCATTCAAGTGGCAACTTGCTAGGCTGGGATATTCAAAGCTTTATTAACTCTAAGCCACTGCTTTTGTTGACAAGTTAACCCTTGAGCGTCTGTAAAGCAGGCTCCTTTGACACGGGAATCAGAAAAATCAGAACCCATTAGCTGAGTATCTTTAAAGTTAGCGTATCTGAGATCGGTCTCAACCAGATTGGTATCTTGTAAAACTGCTCCCTCTAGATCGGCTCGAAATAGAGAGGCTCGTTTTAGAGTTGCACGGCTTAAGTCAGCGCCGACTAAGTTAGCTAACTCTAGGGCAACTCGGCATAAAATTGCTTCTGTCAAATCGGCATATCTCAAATCAGCCTCAACCAAATCAGCCTCGGTCAAATCAGCTCTCCTGAGAATTGTCTCATTAAGCTGGCTCTTTTCCAAGTCAACTCGCTGCAACGAGGCTTGGCTTAAGATGGCACCTTCCCAATTTGTCTGACGCAGATTGGCTTCATCGAAGTTGGCTCCCGTACAATCCGCCTCTTTCAAGCTAACTTTGAATAAATTGGCTCGACTAAGAACTGCTTGAACCAAACAAGCGCTTTCTAAAGACGCTTCACTCAAATCAGCACCCTTTAAACAGGCAGAAGTTAGATTTACATGATTTAAGAGAGCATTACTCAGGTTGGCGTTAACTAATGTGGCTTCCTGTAAATCCGCCCAAAAAAGGCTGCTGCGGAGCAGACAAGCTTGAGTTAAGTTTGCCTGTCTTAAGTTGGCTCGATTCAAATCTGTCCAAATCAGACTTGTGCCGCTTAAGTTTGCATAACTCAAATCAGCACTATTGAGGTTGGCATGACTAAAATCACTGGACTTTAGGTTAGTACCCTTCAGGTCAACTCGACTAAGGTCAAGATTTTGAAAATTTCGTTCTTGGTCGGCATAATGCTTAACAATGTCACTGGCATTAATGATGTTCATCTGTGTTAACGAGGCATTGCTCGGCTTAACGATTGTTTTTGAGCAAGCTTGGTTGTGAGATCTGTATTCATACCTTTTTTATCTCTACTGATACTTCATTCTCACTCGTTGCCAATATTTAACGCTCTTCCATCAGTCTTGGAAAAATTAACGAATTTTCGCCGTTTCAGCCAACGAAAAATTAAGGTTTTACCCCAGAGTGACGGAAGAGCGTTAAGTAACTGGGCAGGAAAATTTCAAAATATGTGGCGAGAAGTTAACTCTACTGAGTAAAGTAAACTTTAACACACTACGCACTGTAGTTTCCCCTTTCTCCCCTAGCTTTAATGGAACGCGGAAGTCCCCACCTTCAATGTACTCATAAGGTGGGGATTGTGAGCGGGGGATGAGGATTGCATCTGATATTTGTTTTTGCACAGCAAAAACAAATATCAGATGGATGACGAATCCCCAGGTTTTCTGGTAAGATATTCATGCCTTGACCACCAATGCCGTAAGCGAAAACCAAGCTGATAGGTAAGTGTCGCAAGTAAAAAGATTTGGGTCTTGGGAACCAGGACTCCTGCCCTTGGAGGGAATGTTAGACCAATAGAACTACGGAGTCCTTGAGGCTATTCCCGATGAATTGGGAAGCTCTGTCCGTCTTACGGCAGAGTAGTTCACCGCCATCAATTACGGCATAAGCACTTGTTGAGTTCATCATCAAATATTTGCTCACATAGTTCATCTTTCTTGAGGTGTTGCCAGTCCAACTCAATTGGCTTCATTTGGGAGCAATATTTTCGAGCGCCCATATCATTCCTCACATACAGCAGATTGCAGTTAAATAAGGTACGGATATAAATAATAAAACTCTTGTAGGGTAGGCAAGATGCCTGCCCTGCTGTACCTCACTTAGATGAAATGTGCTGTAAGTAGATATATTCTTCGTATTTAATTATCTTTACATAGATTAGTTTTTTCTTGCCCACCTATTTATATTAATAAAAACTTCCAAAGTACAAACTGTAATTTTTCCTACTTTTTCTGCTTCTCCTACTTTTCCTATATTCAGTAGACCGAAAACTTCTGCGTTAGCGTACCCTTCCCTACGGGACGCCAAGGGCGAACGGGAAGCAAGCTACGCGCAGCGTCTCGTACAGAAGGTATCGCTCTAGGGTAGTGACTTCAATCAGCTTGTTTGAATTCAAAAACCGTATTTTGGAATACAGTTTTTTTGATTTTTTTGGGGATTCGTATCATAAGTAAAGTTTTGCGTATTTTAACTGAATTAACAAAATGCGCTTTACCTTAAACTCTGACGGATTATATCTAGTACAGCACGGCGTAAATAAACCATCCATCCAAAATCAACGAAACACTTAGGATGTATTCTTTTTGAATTTTGAATTTTGGATTGACGGCGGTACTAGTTGGGGAATTAATTCACCAATTTAGTATATTGACAAAAGCAGCTAATTGTGGGTTTGCGCTTAATGGCAATATAACTTTACACAAACATACTAACTTTATCTATTTCTCGTTGAGCTAAAGAACTGAATAATAGATAGTGAAGTTTTTGATGAAAGTGTGCTTACAGGAATTCAGCCCTTGTCCTTCTGTCCTGGAGGTATCTGCATTAAAGCCTTCTTGTTTTAACCGCTTGTCAATGGGAGCAGAATAATCTAGAGCGTTCCTTGCTGTGTGCATACTACTCTAATGGAATCACTAATATGAATGTTGACGAAGCATTCGGACTTAAAATTTGATATTCCTTCCATTGCATCAATATGTACCTCGTTTGTAACTCATTTAGGATTGCTATTTAAGATGTAAAAGTATCTGAACTTTAGAGAATATTGTCCAGCCCACTGCCAAAATAAACTAAAAGCGTGAAAAAACAAGGGATGTCTTCTACACAAGTTGATATTATTAAACCTGATGCAGCACAAGTCGATAAAATTGCACAATTGCTTGCACTCGCCTTTGAGAACAGCGCCGTTCTTAGCCAAATTTGCCAAGCTAAAGGTAAAGAACTTCGTCGCCGTCTGCACCTACTATTTCGAGCCCGCATCGCCATGCAAGTAGCAGCTAACCAGCCGATGTTGGGTGTAATAAAGGATGCTCAAGTGATCAGCGTGGCAGTGTTCCAAGAACCAGGGAGTTACTTCCCTGTTTGGGAACAGATTCGGTGCTTACTACAAGTAATTTTCGGCATCAGTCCTCTTGTAGCTTGGCGCATCTGGAGAAATTTAATAATTTTGGAACGATACCATCCTTCGGAGCCTCATTACTACTTAACTCCATTGGGTGTACATCCAGATTTTCAAGGGAAGGGATATGCTCGTACTCTCCTTGAAGCCCTTCATGCGCGTTCAGAAGCGCATCCGCTATCAACGGGGGTATACCTCGATACAGGAAATCCGAGAATTGTGTCGTTCTACGAACGCTTTGGTTATCACACAACGGCACAGTTGAAGATAAACAACATGGAAACTTTCATGATGTTTCGCCCAAACACATCAAAATAAAACAATTGTAGTGCTATAGCAATCCTAAATTACTTACAAACAAGGTACATACTGAAATTCTTCATCGATATACCCGACCCTTACAGCTTTAGGACAAGAGTCCCATGAGTTTATCATTCAAATAGGATTGCTATATAGCTGAATATCTTAGATTTGAATATCAGAATTAATTGCTCTTTTAGTTTTAGCAGGAGTTGCTAGATGAGTCTAAAATTTCCTTCGAGCGGCAGAGACGAGGCAACAATCAGAAGCGAAATTAAGTTAATTCAAGACTATATCAAGCAGTATTTTGCTGGAACATTACCTGGAAAACCAGACATCTATCCGCATCAGCTAGCTATAGACATTTGGTCTCAGTTATAGCGTTTCCCAGTCTAATGAAGTACACTGATTAAGATTAAAGCTGTGCATCTACTAAAGGTTTAAAATGAAACCATATTCCCTAGATTTTCGCCAAAAAATATTTGATACATACTTGGAAGATGGAATATCACAACGTCAATTAGCAAAAAGATTTTGTGTCAGTTTAAGTTTTATTCAGAAATTACTAAAGCAATATAGAGAAACAACAAGTATTGCTCCTAAAGTTAGGACGAAACAAACTCCTCCAAAGCTAAATAAAGAACAACTTAACATTCTCGAAGAAATACTTGAAGCTCAGAATGATGCTACTTTATCAGAAATTCGCTCAGCACTCAAAGAAAAAACAGGAATAACAATTGGTATCTCTACGGTAGACCGGATGTTACAGAGGATAGAAATAAGTCTAAAAAAAAACATTGCACGCCTCAGAAAAAGAAACAGAAAGAGTTCAATTATTAAGAGTACAATTCTGGCTTCAACTTCAGGGAATATCGGCGGAAAACCTGATATTTATTGACGAAGCAGGAGCTAATCTATCTTTAATAAGACACTCCGCTCGTTCTAAAAAAGGTAAAAGAGCGCATGGCTCACGACCTCAAAAACGTTGCAAAAATGTCTCCATCATTGGTGCGATCGCTCTTCAAGGAGTGATTAGTCAATATAGTATTTTAGGAGCAACTGATGGACTGACATTTGAGGCTTATATTTCTCAAAAATTAGTTCCAAACCTGTGGAAAGGTGCTTATGTAATTATGGATAATTGTTCAATTCATAAAAGTGGAGAGATTGAGAAATTAATCGAAGCTGCTGGAGCTAAATTGATTTATTTACCACCATATTCTCCTGATTTTTCGCCAATTGAGAATTGTTGGTCAAAAATTAAAAATATACTACGTTCTATTGGAGCTAGAAGTTATCCGGACTTAGCAAAAGCAATTGAAACTGCTTTTAGTCAAGTCTCATTAAATGAGATTCATAATTGGTTTACCCATTCTTGCTACTGTACCTCACTAGACTGAGAAACGCTATAAGCACTGTTAATCCTAATAATAGTGGCATTCATACGCGAGAGACTACCAATCCTTTAGCCAAGGGGCGCACCAGTGCTTGGGATACCACGCGGCAACTGGAAAGAGAACTGATTGGTATGTTGGCCGATCTGTATAACCTACCCAAAACAGAGCTGGATGGATATGTAACCAACGGCGGTACGGAAGGCAATTTGGCTGGTCTTTGGATAGGTCGCAACCTTTTGTTAGGCGATGTCTCCGACGAGAGCGGTTTACGTCCCTCTGTGCCGATAGCGGTCATTGCTGCACGCACTGCTCACTACTCAGTTCGGAAGGTTTGCAATCTGTTGGGACTGGGTGAGGGTTATTGGCGTCAGTGTCCCAAGTGCGGCCATTCGCACGAATTCGTGTCGGCTCCTGATGGAAGTGGTCTACAGCTAGTGGATGTGGATGATAACTTTGCTATTGACCTGTATGCTTTCGAGCAACGACTTCGAGAACTTAGCGTTTTAGGAGTACGGCATGTATTGGTAATCGCTACCGTAGGAACCACGATTACTGGCTCGGTCGATCCGATTAAAGATATGTGTGCCTTGCTGCGATTAGCCGAAGATCGCTACGGAATCAAAAGCCATTTCCACGTCGACGCGGCGTTTGGAGGCTTGGTACTTCCTTTTATTCAGGAAAATTCTGGTACAAACAGTCAGTACTCTATGGACTGGAGCGAGTGGCCGGAAGTTGCAAGTTTGTGCCTGAACTGGCACAAAATGGGCTTGGTACCTTACGGAGCAGGAACATTCCTGTGCCGGAAGAATCTGCTTGCCCATGTGCAGCGATCCGTCGCCTACAGCATGACTGGAATTGATACCACTGTAGTCGGGTCGCGATCGGGAGCAATGGCAGCAGCTTGCTGGGCGGTTGTTCAGGTGATGGGTTACGAGGGGTTTCAGGCGATGGTATCGCACTGTATGACAACAGCAGAGCGCCTACGCCACGCCTTGGAAAATCTTCCTGAAGTAGAGTTGTTGCCACCTGCACCAGTTAATCTGGTGACCTTGCGTTTGCTCGACAAAGCAAGCAGTGCCTCGAAAGCGCGAGAGATGCTAGGAAGACATCGCATTTATCCTGATTGGTTGTCTCGTAGCGCTTCCGATTGTCCGGAGGAGATATTTCCTATTTATTTAATGCCGCACGTAACTGCTGATGATGTCGATCAATTTGTGGCTGACCTAGCAACCACATTCCGCTGATTTAGGGTCTGAGGGCAAAACTTGAATTTGAGCATATCGCTCTTAATGTATGTTCAGTTGACGAACTACTAGTCATAGAAACTATGAAAAGGAAAAATCAAGGTTTCATAATCTGGCTGACCGGACTCAGTGGATCTGGCAAAAGTACGATCGCTAAAAGATTAGAAAGCGAATTAAAGGAACGCGCTCTTCTGGTAGAGGTTTTGGATGGCGATATTGTCAGAATGAACCTTTCAAAAGGATTGAGCTTTAACAGAGAAGACCGCGACACCAATGTCCGTCGCGTGGGTTTTGTGGCCAATCTCCTCAGCAGAAATGAAGTTCCGGTAATTGTTTCTATGATTAGTCCCTATAGGGACGTGAGAGATGAGTTAAAGAGGACAATCACAAACTTTATAGAAGTGTATATCAATGCTCCGCTTGAAGTTTGCGAAGCCCGTGATGTAAAAGGACTCTATGCGATGGCACGGGCTGGGCAACTCAAATCCTTTACGGGAATTGACGCTCCTTATGAAGCTCCCCTCACCCCTGACATTATTTGCTACACCTCAGAAGAGACGATCCAAGAAAGCGTTACCAGAATCACCGCTTTTCTGGAGTCAAGAGATTACATTGCCAATAAGCATAGGAGCCAGCAACAAGAAACGCTTCGACCTGCAATACAGCAGTTCCCGCTATCGTGAGGTACGTGTTTAGTGCTGAAAGGGTCGAAAAGGAGGGAGTGTCGAGGCGGAGAGACTGTACTTCATAACAGCAGGAACCGCTGTCAGGAGCATAATGATCCAGGATTAAGGTTCTTGTTAGATTTTGGTGATCTTGGCTGGGGTAAGGCAGAAGCAAAAAATCCGGAAAAGCACATTTTTGTCAATATGGAAAACTAAAAGTAATGAATCAATGTTTTTCAATTGCTCAAGCCAATAAGTCTAGCTTGAACTCAGAAACTATTTACCCCAGGCTAATCGTAAGAGACTATTTACGCGATTCCAGTATTTGGAACTCATTTGTTCATCGTAAAACAGATATTGCGATCGCTTCTTGTTACAAATCGGGGACGACTTTAACCCAACAAATCGTTAATCTGTTAATTAACGGTCACGACGACTTCGATCATCTGCACGACTTAAGCCCCTGGGTAGAGCATACGGGCGATCCGCTGGATAAAAAAATTGAGCAAATCTCAAAATTGCCGGATCGAAGATTTTTCAAAACTCACCTGCCTTTTGAGGCTTTGCCCTATCATCCTACATGGAAATATATTTGTTTGGTTAGAGACGGCAGAGATGTAGGAATGTCTTTGTTCAATCACGTTCACGCTCTGACTCCAGAAGCGCGGCTTACCTCTCCCGTTAATTTGTACAAACCCTCATCGGATTTTGGGGAGTTTTGGGATGAATGGATAGAAACTGGAAAGCCTTATTGGAATTTTTTTGAATTTATCAACAGTTGGCTGCTGGTCAGGCATTTTCCCAATGTCCTGCTAATTCACTATAACGACCTGATTAATGATAAGCCCACTCAACTTGAAAAACTTGCTCGCTTTCTCAAGATAAAGCTTGACAGCCATCAGAAAGATATGATCTTGTACAAGACCTCGATGGAATACATGAGGCAAAATGCTGAAAAATTTGAGCATCAAGATTTTGAAAAGCACAGATTTATTTACAAAGGCACCAATGGGCGGTGGCAAAATTTGTTAAGCGCTCGGCAGATCAAGCGCTATGACAATCTACTCGCTCGAAAAATAGAGCCGGACTGCACCAACTGGGTCAAAAATGGGGGAACCCTTGCAAAGATAATTTATACTCCTCCCCAACCCTCCCCGTCCACGAGGAGGAAGCCGGAAAAAAGCCAGATTTCTCTTGCTTGCCCCCGATATTCGGGGGACACCAGGGAGGTCAACCGATGACTTTTGCAAGATATCTATTGATTAAAAATTGATGAAAAAGAGCGATCGCGCCGCTTGATTTCAACCAGATACAACCTGGTTTTTGCTAAAAAATTACCATGACTAAAACAACACAAACTGCCGTTGACCAAAATACCATTCGCCGCCGGGGCACGGGCTTGAGGGCTTACAATCCGGAAAAAGCTTTTCGCGGATATACGCTTTTTGCACCGCTTGTCGGGCAAAGCACAGTTTATTTAATCGACATGGAAGGAGAAGTAGTCCATCAGTGGAAACTGCCCTATTCGCCTGCACAGTACGGTTATCTCCTGCCCAATGGGAACCTCCTTTATAACGGTCAAATTCCAGAAAGTCCCAGTCGGTTTCCCTTGTGGTCGCTTTTTCAAGGCGGTGTAGTGCTGGAAGCCGAACCTAGCGGAAAAATTGTCTGGGAATACTACCATCCGGATCACCACCACGACGCGCGGCGTCTGCGGAATGGCAATACGATGGTGCTATGTATTGAAAAGATACCGCGCTGGCTCGTTCCCCAGGTTAAAGGCGGCGTTCCGGGAACGGAAATAGACGGCGATATGTATGCTGATGTACTCTACGAACTAAATCCAGCGGGCGAAATTATTTGGACTTGGCACGCCTGGGAACACCTCGACACGGAAACAGATATTATATTATTGCAAGAACACCGACAGGAATGGACTCACGGCAATACAGTGGGCGAACTTTCTGACGGCAATATTGTCGCGTGTTTCCGTAACATTTCTACCGTTGTCATTATTGACAGGCAAACTGGGAAGATCGTCTGGAAGCTAGGGCATAATGTACTCGCACAGCCGCACGTTCCCAACGAATTGCCGAACGGGAATTTATTAATTTTCGACAACGGACAGCACCGCCAGAACGAGGCAGTAAATTATTCCCGAGTCATTGAAATAGATCGGCAAACAAAAGAGATTGTTTGGGAGTACAAAGACGATCCAGCGCAAAGTTTTTATAGTCCTTACTTGTCAGGAGCGCAGCGGCTTCCCAATGGGAACACTTTGATTGCAGAGGGAAGTTTTGGCCGCCTATTTGAAGTAACGGCAGCGGGGGAAGTGGTTTGGGAGTATGTCAATCCTTATTTTGGGAGGCGAACTCTTAGCGCAGAGACAACACTGATGCGCGGGGAATATAATTCGGTTTTCCGAGCCTTTCGCTACGCTCCAGAAGAGATACCTTGGCTTTAGGTTTTTTCTCAAAGTAGTTGCAAAAAAACGGATTACTGATGGTATTTTTGAAAGACTTTTTGGTAGAACAATCCAAGTAGCAAACTTGAAAGGTAAAGATTATGAAATTTGATGGAAGCTTTAAGTTATTGGGACAATTTAATGTAACAGGTTTACAACAAAAAATATCGTCGTTTGATGAAACAGAATGGCATAAAATGTCCTGGAAAGAAAGACGAGGTAAGGAGCATAGTTGTACTCAAACGATTCCGATACTTTTTGATAGCGATTTTCGCCACATTAATCCAACTCGTCATTCTACGATTGACACCATTGATGACGAATTTAAAAGCCTGAGATCTTTTATGGAAGAGTATTACGGCGATCGAACAGGCTATTTTATCAGAATGATTATTGTTCGTATGAACCCACAGTCGGAGATTCCACTTCATTATGATACCGGCTCTTCCTTGCCCTATGCACATCGGATTCATCTGCCAGTTAAAACTAATGATGCGATTATTTTTCAAGTTGGGGGAGAATCTAAAAACTTGAAAAATGGAGAGCTTTGGGAAATTAATAATCAACGCCAACATGGGGTGCAAAACTTATCAGACGAAGCTCGAATTCATATCATTATGGATTGGGTAACATCCGATTTAATTGCATTGCGAAAAACTGAGCTAGGTATAGAAATTAATGAAGTAGGGACACCCCCAAAAGCAGATTCGCGGGTTTCTCGTTAAATTTTTATTTCACTAAATTTCTCGCATAACTCGCATAAACTTAGTTGAGAGTAATCTGACTTTTCACCTCATGTGGAAAAGTCCACAAAAAACCTAACCCCCTTCCCTACAAGAGAAAAGGGAAAAATCAAAGCCTCTTTCCTTGTAGGAGAGAGGTTTGGAGAGAGGTTTAGAGAGAGGTTTTCCACATCCAGTGAAAAGTAAGGAGATTAATCGGTCTTTACGTGAGCAAATCTGCCCAGTTGGGACTCACATTAACTGGATTGCGTACATAAACTTGGACATCCGTCCAATTTCAGTCTGAGGGCAAAATAAGATAAAAATAGAAACGATGAAAAGGAAAAATAAAGGTTTTATAATCTGGCTGACCCGACTCAGTGGATCTGGCAAAAGTACGATCGCTAAAGAATTAGAAAGCGAATTAAAGTAACGCGAGCTTCTACTAGTGGTTATGGATCTGACTTTTCACGGGATGTGGAAAAGGTTATTTTGAGAGTTTATCAAGCCCTATTCCTCCGTTACTATTCTCATTAACTCAGAGTTATTGATAATTAGCTTGTGGAAAAAGCCACGCTTTTTCGGGGCTTGAAGACTTACCGTGAAAAGTCAGGTTATGGATGGCAATATCGTTCACTTTCTTTGAGGTCTACCAATCGGTGTTTACTATCAAAAGAGTTACAGTCAAAGATGACTTTCGCGATTCGAGTATTTGGGATTGCATTACACATCGTCCGGACGATATTGTCATTGCTTCTTATTCCAAGTCTGGGACTACTTTAACTCAACAAATCGTTAATCTCTTGGTTAACGGTCACGATAACTTTGAGTATCTCCATGACTTAAGTCCGTGGTTAGAGTATACGGGCGCACCGCTAGACGAGAAGATTGAGCTTATAGAAAAGTTGCAAAATCGAAGATTTTTAAAGAGCCACCTGCCTTTTGATGCTCTACCCTATTATCCCGAATGGAGATACATTTGTCTGGTAAGAGACGGCAGAGATGTTGCAGTGTCTCTTTTGAATCACCTTCATGCGATTATTCCAGAAATCTACCTTACGTCTCCCCTTAAACTTTATAACATCTCATCTAATTTTGCAGAGTTTTGGGAGGGATGGCTAGAAACAGGAAAGCCTTACTGGGATTTTTTTGAGTTTATTAACAGTTGGTGGCAGGTCAGAAATCTTCCGAATGTCCTACTAGTCCACTATGCTGATTTGATTCAAAATAAACCTAATTGGGTTGAAAAAATAGCCAAGTTTTTAGATATCAAAGTCGATGCCGAGTGCCAGGAGATGATCTTACATAAATCTTCTCTAGAGTATATGCGAGAGAATTCCGAAAAATTTGAACCTCGAATATTTCAAAAGCACCAATTCATTTACAAAGGCACCAATGGACGCTGGCAAAATTTATTAACGCAGCAACAGATCAAGCACTATGATGATATGATTGCTAAAAAATTAGGTACTGCCTGCGCTAACTGGGTAAAACATGGGGGAGCTTTACCTATAGCTTGTGATTGACTTTGACAATCCAGCAAAACTCAATCCGATAAATTTGAACGAATTTCAAAAGCCCAAGAGGCGGCATTCTTTAATAAATAGGATTACTAATGGCAGAATACAAACAGGTACTGGTTAAGGACGGTAAGAATCCAGAGGGATTAATTTCATTTCCTATCTTCATTACCCAGAGGGAAATTGGTGCACTTAATAGCTTTATAGTTCGCGATTGGGATACCTTTATAGTAGCCTATCCTAAATCTGGTACAACATGGATGGAGCAAATTGTTCACCTACTTGCTAACAATGGAGAGCAAGGTGACAAGATATTGAGTGAAGCGGTTCCTTGGCTAGAAGGTGCAGCAACTTGTTATGGAGGTTTAGATAGACTCATCAGAGATAGTGGAGATCGCCGTTACTTTCACAGTCATTTACCTATGTCTTTAATGCCAATGTTTGGCAAAACCAAAGCCAAATATATTTATGTTGCTCGCAATCCAAAGGACAATGCTGTCTCCTATTATTATCATGCCCGCAGCAAAATGGGATACGAGGGTAATTGGAGTGAATTTATTAAGCTATATATTGAGGGCAAGGTCGGTTATGGCTCAATATTTGATCATGTATTGGACTGGTGGAAAGTAAGTCAGGACTCAGATAATATCATGTTTGTTAAATATGAAGACATGACAAAAAACTTAGCTCAAGTAGTTACAAATGTTGCTAATTTTATAGATATCCCCTTAACGTCTGATTTACTAGATACTGTGATTGCGGCAAGTAAATTTTCTGCAATGGCAATTAATCCGAAAGCTAATCTAGATTGGGTTCCTCAGCGAGAAGGTATTCCTAAACATATGCGTAAGGGTATTATAGGAGATTGGAAAAACCATTTTTCTTCAGAAGAGAATCTTCTCTTTGATGCTATATATGAATCGAGATTTCTTAAATTTGGCTTGCAATTTGAATTCTAGTCAATCAAGCGTATAGCGGTTCCCGGTCTAGTGAGGTACAGTTGATAAATAGGTTGTACATTTTATCCAATAGAAATGAAGGCATACTCACTCGACTTACGTCAGAAGATCATCGATTCCTACTTTGAAGGCAAAATATCTCAGCGTCAGATCGCAAAACGATTTCAAGTAGCTCTGAGTTTTGTGGAAAAATTGCTGAAACAATATCGAGACAAAGCAACTATTGCTCCCAAGGTACGTATACAACAAACACCAACAAAGCTCTCGCCTATAGCGCTACCAAGGGGCAAAGCAATATATTTAACTTAATAGTGTTATTAAAAGCATTTCAGCGATTAGGATATTTTCCAAAACTTTCTGAGATTCCTAATTCAATAGTCAATCACATTCGTGGATGCTTAAAAATGCTAACTGAGATTGTTTTGGGTTATGAAAAAAACAAAACAATGTATCGGCATATTTTTAGGGCTTCTGAAAGCTCCCACCTCAGCCGTTAGGCAGGTGGGAGTAGTTTACTGTGACTTGAATGAAAAAATGGGCTTTTAGCTCACATTATGCTTCACAAAGCAGATGTCCATTTTATGCTTCAAAAAAGCAGTCAAAGTAAAAACCTAACTTCCATGTAATACACGGAAAAACTGTTAACCTAACGGTGTATTACTTGGAAAGGGTTATGTTGAAACGGGATATTCAAGGGAAATTTGCCCTGAAAAATGATGATTACCGTCAAGTACGCTCTTTGAGACTAACAGATGACACCTGGAAAGCATTGGGCATTGCTGCTGAATGCTATTGATTAACAAGAGCAGATTATTTAGAAGAAATAGTAAAAAGCGACAATCTACCAAGTAATACATGGAAAGAAGACGACACTTTTCCGTATATTACACGGGGAGAGGAAAATCAAGATCAACAACCTGACATCGCTGAAGAGCATACACCGACACTGCTGAACATGGTAGAACTTGAAGCTTTACGTGACCAAGTATTACAGGAACTAAAATTAGGTAAACAAGCCCCTGGATACAAAACAACCCAAAAAGCTCTGAATCAATTCATCACTCTATTGAGCAAAAGATTGTAAATTTTGTCCCTACTCCCCAACCTTATCTCGTTGTGGCTTGCGTTGTCCGACACTCCTACGCCCATTTTTCTTGGGAACTGCTTCAACATTGTCAGGCTCAGTTGTGAAAGACATTACAAAAGCCTCAGAACTTTGTTTATCTTGTGGCATTTCCTCCGAGACTACGGCAGATTCCTTCTTAGAGCGAGTTTGCCTCTTCTTGGGCTGGATTTGCACTTCTGCTGTCTCCGTAACAGAACTGGGTGTATTTTGTGTCGTTTCCGTGACCCATATCAAAGGGGTCATAACGCACGGGAACTTTGGTTTTTTCAACAGATGGATTGCGAAAAGCATCGTTCCAGTAATAAAGATAATTGACTTTAATTCCTTGTCCCGGCTGGACTAAAGCCGTTCCTTTGGTTGTACTGGGGCGTGTGGACATGAGGAAGTCTTCGTTGTAGGCGATGTGCCGGTGTTCTCGTTCCCCCGCTATCAGCAACCCGTCGGTATAAACTTGTAATGGTGTTGCCCCCAGGGAATCGTGCTCGCTTGCGTCGTAAATGGTGTAGGCCCACTCGATGAGGTAGGTATACAAATCTGCCAATGTCCACACAGCTTGTTGTTTGGGGTCAACGGATGGAGTCAGCTGTCGTGGCTGTTTACTTGCTTGGGTGTTACCTAAGAGGTTGTATACAAACTCGGTATTTGTTGTGCCGAATAATCGTTTTATGACTGAACCAAAACGCGGTTTGCCTCCAGGTCTGGTTTTTTTGATGCAGTGGTAGCGTGCTAGTAGGGTGTCAAAGTAGAGGCTATGAAATTCTTTGCCTCCGTCTACGACTACGGCTTGGGGAAAACGACCAAATCGCTGGATACAAGAACGTAGTGCCATCATACAAGACCTGTAACTGGGTGGGTCAAAGGTGAGATAAAGGGCGAGGATACGACGGGAATAGGCATCAATGAGTAATGTCAGCCAAGGTCGTCCTAAGTTCCGTCCTGTGGCTTGTGAGCGTAGTTCGATGTCGAGTTGGGTGTGGTCAATGTGGGCGATGGCAAAGGGTCTGTCTCCGTGTCGGGGTGTGGTTTTGGCTAGTTCTAAGATTGTTGGTTCTGTTGGGTATGCGGCTTTTGCTCCCTGACGTTTTTTGGTTTGTTCGTGGATTGGTCGCTGTTTGATGCGGTGATAAAAGGTACGAGAACTCAGGGGTTGTATATTTAATTCGTTGCAAGCTTTGACGTATAACCTATATACCGAAGCTGCTGGTGCTTGCCTTGGTGTCTCAAAGTGCTCGGTAATAAATTTATCGAGTAGTTCCCTTGATTGGTTTGGTGCTTTGGTTTGACGATTTCCTCGCCGCTTTGTACGTGGTAGTAAACCAACGTAACCGCAACCATACTTGGTTTCGGCTTCTCGAAACTGTTTTACCCATCTTTTCAAGGTACTGGCAGGAATATCTTTGTAGATATCTGCGTGGTGCTGAATATAGGCTTGTACTAGATGAAATCGGTGATTTGCTTGGCTGAGGTCGGCTGGAGAGGCTGCATCCATGAGTGCCTGCACTGCATTATTGATGGATGCTTGTTTTTCAGAGTTTTGAATTTTGATGTTGCCGCTTTCCAATAGTTGCAGGAAATATGCTGTTGGTAGTTGGATGGGTTGTCCAATTTCTGGTAGGAGTGTGGTGGTGGTTTCGCCTTTGTTTACTAATGTCCAGGGCTTGGAGTCCCATAGCAGGACTGTGTTTGGTAGGAGTGCTGTGGGTAGGGGTATTGGTTGATGATGCTGTGAAGTTATGGCTAGATGTGTGTAGGCTTGATGGGTTTGTTGGTCTAGATATAGCTGTACTCGCCAGTGTTCTACTAGGGGCGCTGCATACAGGTCTACGTAGAGTTGCTCTGTGGCTATCATGGCGTAGATGTCGTTGGCTCTGATTCCGGGGCTTGAGGCCAGTGTGGCGGTTATGGTGATTCCGGGGTTGGCTTGGACTGCGGTGAGTATTTGTTCTGTGATGGTGTGGGGGATGTTGATGTTGAATGGAAGGTAGTCTTCTAGGAAGATGAGGTTTTGGGTGAAGATGGGATGCAGTTCGCTATCGGTGCGGATGTAGTATTTGAGTCCATAGGAAGAGGCATGGGCTGTTCCCGGTGGGCTGTGCCATTTACCGTCGGCAGTTTTTTGGTAGCGTCCGGGGTATTTTTCGGCTAGT
The DNA here is from genome assembly GCF_000317535.1 of Cylindrospermum stagnale PCC 7417. NCBI lineage: Bacteria > Bacillati > Cyanobacteriota > Cyanophyceae > Nostocales > Nostocaceae > Cylindrospermum > Cylindrospermum stagnale. The sequence continues at coordinate 324,069 of NC_020050.1, read as the reverse complement.
CGTTTGAGTTCGGTTTCAGTTTTCCATTCTTCCCAGGCTGCACCATCAGTTCTCAACACGAAGAAGTCTGGGGTATGGTAGTGACCTATTTTGCGTCCTGTTTTGTTTTGGTACTGGATGAGGAAGGAGGGTGGCTGGTCGTAAAACTCTAATACCTCTGGGTCGTGTTCCATTTGGTAGATTGCCCACAGTTCTACGGTGTGGCTTTCAAAGGAGATGGTTTGACCCATTTTCCGGCTGGGGTAAACTCCGCTGACGTTTTTGGCGCGTCCTTGTACACGGCGTGAGGGTGGGGCTGACCTGATTGTGGCAATTAGGTCTAGGCAAGATGCCGTTAGTTGCTGTTGGGAACACCATTGGTCAAATTCAGAGGAGTTCATGGAACTAGAAGATGATAGGTGTGTGTTTGGGCTTCATTTTTTCTTGACTCCCCCCAGAACCCTATATCTAGAGACAGTTTTGGAGTTTCACTACACAAGTCTATATTACTGATTACGGGGGGATGAAGCAGATATTGGTGATTTTGAATCATATTTTGGGACAAAAGTTGATTTTTGTGCTGCTAAAAGCTGGCTGTTTGCTTGGGGTTTTGTCCTTTAGGGTTTTTTCAACTCATGTTCATATTATGGTGCAGAAAATCAACTCTGGCTCATTATTTGATGCAAAGTTTTATTTCACTTTTTCCCGTAAGGCTTATTTTGCCGTTACTTATGGCTCATTTTATGGTTCACATTTTAGCCCAAGTTATGGTTCAAGTCATATTTACGAGTGTATTCTCCATGTCTTGCCACAACACCACAGATAAAATTACTGACTTAGGTTATGTTCAATTGTTTGGCGTGATTCACTAATCTATGGAATGATCTTGTTGATTGCTACTTGGGACTAAATTCAATTGATTTTAATAATCCGTGAGCCTGCTAGTCGTGAAGAAATAGACGAAATGGTGAAAACTTGGGATGTATTCATTAAAATAGCAGTAGACATCGAACGCAAAATTCTTGCAGGTGGTGGCGTTCGCCATTACGAATGTGAACAAGAGTTACTTAAAGACGGTAGCAGACAACGAGATATTTGGGGTGTGGATTGGTCTGTTTTCACTCAGGAAATCGTGTTTGAGTCAATCATCAACATTCGCCCAAGCCAGAATAACCGTAGTATGATAATACAGTCTAATCAAATTCGAGAACAAGTTAGCCAAATTACCAAGCAATTGCTAGGAGGATTGTAATGCCTAACTGGAGTGCAATTGAAGCGAGTTTTTTACATCAACCCCACGCACAACAATTAGGAGAATTGGCAGCTAGTTTGGCACGCCTTAACGCCTGGTCACAAAAGAGTGCAATTCGTGAATTAGTTCCAATATTGTTGTCAGAAAGTTTGTTGTACGTGTCTTTAATACAACAAAAAAGTGAAATTAATAATGTTGAATTAAATCAACTCCAAGACTTATTACAAAACTGGATCAATGTTTCGGACAAATCAATGGAAATTACAGATATTGCATCTGTTGCGTCTACTTGGTCACAGCGAGTATTGGAGATGTCGGGTTTGCTAGCTTCTGAATCTATGAGTGCATAGTCTCAAGTAATGGAGAGCGAAAAATCTTCGGGGAGATGGGGTACATAACACAGTAAGATGCTTGAATGTCCGATTCCTCTGAACCACTCATTTACCAACTAAAGATAGTGCTGCTTGGTATCAGCCCCATGATTTGGCGGCGCATAAAAGTCAAAAGCGACAGCACAATAGAAGACTTGCATTACACACTCCAGTTGGCAATAGGCTGGGAGGATATTCACCTCCACCATTTCATCATCCACGGTAAGCAGTACGGGATTACCCAACCAGGTGGAACAGTATTTAGTGACCGTGCTTGTGAGTTAATCAACAAATAGCTCTATACAGCACTTGCGTCTGTTATGAGGTACACTAAATTAAAATATAAATACCTTTAAATGAAGTCATACTCTGTCGAGTTTCGAGAAAAAATAGTTGCAGCACATCTTCAAAAAAACATCTCAATCAGGAAAGTAGCTAACATATTTTCCGTCTCAAAGAGTTTAGTGCAAAAGCTTGTAAAGCAACAAAAACTTGAAGGAAATTTACAACCAAAGCCGCGAGGGAAACCACAATTTAGTCATTTAACAAATGCGGAAGTAGAGTTAAGGGAATTAGTTGAAGCACATCCAGATGCAACATTGATAGAGTTATGTGAATTCTTGGCAGACAAGACTGGTAATTGGGTGGGTCGAAGTGCAATGTGTCGGGCCTTACAGAAATTAGGATTAAATCGTAAAAAAAAACAAAGCGGAGTACCCAAGCCGGGACTCTTAGAGTCTTAAATTTAAGATTAGATTATTGGGAAAAGGTCAAACATATAGAGCCAGAAAATTTAGTATTTTTGGACGAAACTGGCGTTCTACTTGGGTTAACGAGGACTCATGCCCGTTCACAAATGGGAACAAGAGCTTACTCTCTTAACCCCTTCTATAGAGGTTCAAAAGTTACAGTAATTGGAGCAATTAGTATTAACAAAGTAGTTGCATTAATGACAATGAATAATTCAATGGATGGCAGGGCATTTGAATTATTTGTTGAGAAGTTTTTAGTGCCAAATTTATGGTCAGGAGCAGTAGTAGTCATGGATAATTTATCCGCACATAAACTAGATTCAATTGTGCTAATGATTGAAGCTGTAGGCGCGAAAGTTATTTGTTTATCCTCATACTCTCCCGATTTTAATCCAATTGAATTATGGTGGTCACAACTTAAATCTTTTCTACGCCGTTTCGCTCCAACTACAACGGAAATGGTTGATAAACTAATCTCAGTTGCACTCGACTTAATAAATCCTCAACAATTAAGAAACTGGTTTGCTAGTTGCTGCTACTGTACCTCATAATAGCCGGAAACGCTGTATCAAAAACAGCAACAGTTAGTTTCACATCACAATGCGAATTACTGTGATGAAACAAATTGCCAGGTCATGAGCAAACAACTTGTTCGACTACCGAAAGTTGGTAAAACAGAAAAACTTAAACGTCAAACGTCAATCACCTAACTCTCGCAAATATTCCGAGGTCAGGACTAGGGAGCATTTGTTACCGGAAAAAGTTGAGGCGATGCGGTCAGCTATCAAAAAATCTAAGTGTCGCCACGCTCATCGAGACTCGACCCTAATTTTGTTGATCTACCGTCATGGATTGCGAGTGGCAGAGGCAGCATCTTTACGATGGGAGCAAATAGACTGGAATGGTGGCACAATTTATGTGAAGCGAGTCCAAAAGGGGACGCTATCGTGAACGCACAGTTAATAATCTCCAAAAAAGAGCGCAGCAATTAGGTTTTGTGCTTATTCCTCAGCCCTCAGAAAATCTGGTTTCTTAGAAGCAACTGCACAGGCGGCACTGCCACCCGCTATGAATGAAAGAAACTATTTTGAGGCGACTAATGAACGGGTACATTAGAATTATCCTGACAGTTAAAACCGAACCCACAATAGTGTGTTGAGCCTGATTAGGAGAATGGTTCTGGGGCTTTATGGCTATGACATTGGTGAAGGACAAAGTTTCCTATCCCGTTTGAAAGATTATCTATGAGTACATCCCCAGGTCAGGACATATCCATAATAACCATATGAGAGTTGCAGCCATGAAATTGCCACTCGTTCAAGGGAATAACCAGCCTGTCCCTGTAGAAAAAGTATCATCCACTTTAGAAGAAATTAACCAGAACGCAGCAGGAATAGACCTTGGTAGTGGAGAACATTGGGTTTGTGTCCCCACTGATAGGGCAGATAAAAATGTTCGCCGATTCGGATGTTTTACTCCTGATTTAATTGCAATGGCCGATTGGTTAATGGAATGCCGCGTAGATACAGTGGCAATGGAAGCCACAGGAGTTTATTGGATTCCAGTGTTTCAGATTTTAGAAGCCAAGGGTTTTGAGGTCAAATTAGTTAATGCTCATCACGTGAAAACAGTCCCTGGGCGCAAAACAGATGTGTTAGACTGCCAGTGGTTACAAAAGTTACACACCTATGGATTACTGTCTAGTTCTTTTCGTCCGGAAGACCAAGTTTGTGTTCTACGCAGTTATATCCGTCAACGAGACACTTTAATCAAAAGTGCTAGTGCCCATGTACAACGGATGCAAAAAGCACTCATCCAGATGAATTTACATCTCCACAAAGTCATCAGCGATGTGACTGGTTTGACTGGAATGAAGATTATCAAAGCAATCGTTGCTGGCGAACAAGACCCACAAGTTTTAGCATCCCTCAAAGACCCACACATCAAAAGTAGCACAGCAGATATTGCTGCATCTTTAACTGGTGATTACCGCCGTGAACATTTATTTGTTCTCCAGCAAGAATTGACCTTGTATGAGGTTTACCAACAACAGATTACTGCTGTTGACGCACAAATCGAAAAATGTTTAGCATCTTTTGAACCTAAGACTTTAGATGAACCGCCAATAAAGGGAAGAAAACGCCGGAAAAAACCGACTGCAAATCACCCAAATTTTGATTTACATAAGTATCTCTATCGGATGGCAGGAGTTAGATTTTATACTCATTGATGGTCTTGATGCTTTAACTGTTCAGACCATTTTATCTGAGGTGGGATTAAACCCAAAACGCTTTCCTACAGTTAAGCACTTCACATCTTGGTTGGGTTTATGTCCTGGTCAAAAGGTCACTGGCGGTAAGGTTAAAAGCTCTCAAACTCGTACTGTTGTCAATCGCGCTGCCAACGCTTTTCGCATGGCGGCTTTTTCCCTGACTCACAGTCGTTCTGCTTTGGGTGCATTTTATCGCCGCTTACGTTCTCGCTTGGGGGCACCCAAAGCAATAACTGCTACTGCACACAAATTGGCTCGTTTGTTCTACCGACTCTGGACAAAGAAGGGAGAATATTCTGATCCTGGTATGGACTATTATGAGCAAAAATACCAGGAACTGATTCTCAAAAACCTCCGACAAAAAGCTCAGGCTCTTGGTTTGGAACTTATTCCTATTTCTCTCCCCACCGAATGTGTTTCTTGAAAGAGGGATATTATTGAGCTTTTCGACAATTCCTATATAGCGTTTCCTATGCTAGTGAGGTACATCCAGACTTTGCTAGTTAAAGCTTTTAGGTTCAAAGATGTACCTCACCAGACCGGGAAACGCTATATCATCAATTATTCCGGCTACTATTCCCAAGTGATCCAAGTTTTTAATCTTAACCTCTTCTTGTTGGCCATTCATATTTTTTGTGCAATTTTATTTGTTCAAGGTTAATTGACACTCATTTTCTCACTATAGCGTAATTTTTCATGAATCGTTGCAATACCCCAATTACACCTAAAGAAATAATATGTCTGAGCTAAAAGTACAACTTTTGGCTGAAGAAGAAATTTAACTGTTGAAACAATATAGTAGCAAACAGATTTAATAAGTTACTTCTAGGCTCGACTTTATCCATTTTTGAGAATATGAGAGGATGTTTTAAAAGTCGAAACCAGTCAAAAATTATGTCGG
>NC_020050.1:175314-318442 GCF_000317535.1 Cylindrospermum stagnale PCC 7417 | reverse complement strand
TTCTTTCTTCTGCCTTCTGCCCTCTGCCCTCTGCCTTACCCCAACCAAGATCACCAAAATCTGACAAGACCCTTAATCCTGGTTCAGTTGCAATTAATCCTGGCTGAAACACAATTATAGTTGCATTTAATCCTGGTTTGCTCAGACCTTGATTGCAGGTTTGAGCGATTAGTATTGCAGGTTGCTACAACTAAGGGATTTTTTATGGCTCAAAACACCGCCATCGATAACAAAAAATAACAATTTACCAAGGTATTAAATTATGGCTAAAAATACTCCAATTCCTGTATTCGCCGTACCGTTAAAGGTGGCGTCTCTGCTATATGCCTATTAGTTTACACTGGGATGTACAGCCAGAAGTGTTGAACGTTAAGAAAAAAGGATAACAGAGATACCAGAAATATAGTAACATCTAACTATAAAACCAGATTTAAAAAGTTAGTATGTTTAGTACAAATTTTCCGAAAATAGCCAAATTATTGCTCAAAGATTTGCCGAAAAAAGATTACCCAGTGCTAGATACTTTTTTATTTGTCTCGTGTTGGCTAGGCTGGGTGATGGATCAAAGTTTAGTCAGCATGAGGGATTTAATCTTCAGGTTAAATACCAGAAATATTCCAGTGCATCTTTCAACATTTTCTAAAGCCAGTAAAAATAGAGAAGTAAAGGTCTTTGAAGAGATATTAGCACTAGCAATAAAAGAATTGAAAAAGAAAAAAGGGGAAAATGGAAATCAAATATTATTTCCCTTGGATTCAACAATTATTACATTAACAAGTAAACTGCTATGGTGTCAAGGATGGCATCAAGTAAAACTGTTTTGTGGATTAAATAGTTGGACATCAGTAGTGGGAGGTATAGTAATTCATTTTGGGCAAGGGCATGATAGTAAACATGGAGATAAAACTATTGAAGAAATCCCTGAAAATGCTGTGGGAATAATGGATAGAGGATTTTCCTCATTATCTAGAATAGGCGAATTATTAAAAACTGAAAATCGCTACTTTGTTTTGAGAATTAAAAATAATATGAATTTAGAAATACTAGAAAATGGAAAGTGTTTAGTAGGCACAGGAGAAAATAAAGTTGAAGTCAGAGTGGTTGATTTTTGCAGCTTAGAAAACAAAAGTGAATATCGGTTAGTAACCAATCTAAACGAAGATGAATTTAGCAATCAAGAAATTGGAGAAATATATCGTCAGCGTTGGGGAATAGAAACCTTATGGAAGTTTCTCAAAATGCACCTAAAATTAGATAAATTAATGACTAAAAATGAAAATGGAATTCGCATACAGATATACAGTTGTTTAATTGTATATATCATATTGCAATTAGTAGATATAGCTGAAGAAATTGGCAGCAAAGCCTTAGATAAATTACGTTATTTACAATCATTTATGAATGAAAAAATAAGCTATATTCATTGGTTCAGACGACTCAGTTTTACTTGGTAAAATTGGTCGTTTCTGGAGTAGTCTATTTTTAAATGTAAACTTTTATTACGAGGTTCAACATTTCTGGAAAGAAACCCAACATTAATTAGTTACTCAAAATCAAAATAATTATTGGGTTTCACTTTGTTCAATCCAACCTACATACTGCTGCAATCTGCTGTATATCGCCTAGACAAATTGGCTACATATATCTACAGTTAGGGTTAGAAAAGAAATACTGGCAACTCCGTCAGCGTCTTCTCCAATAAAATTACCGATGAAGAAATTCACTAATATACATATTGTCAATAAATATAAAAATTTGCTATTGAGTTATAAACAAAACTATAGCCGATTATACATCATAATTAGCATTAACCTGCCAAGATACTTCCTCTAAATTGCTTATTATACAGGATATTAAGCGAGAGTAACCAATAACATTTAATAACCATTTGGCATCTGAACATTTTCTACCATAAGCCAGGGATGCCCCACAATTTACCTCTTTCATCATTTTTCCAAAATTAAAATTAGGTACGTAGAATTCATGTTCTATGTTTAAGATACTGTTAAGTTCCACAAGCTCTAATCTACAAGTTTTTAAAATATCATAATCAGAAGGTATCTTCTCTCCATATACCAATTGTGTTGACACGTTGATAATAACGGATTCATCCAGATCATCTATTTCCATGTGAATAGTTAATAATCCATTTGAGAATTGATATTCTACAAGCTGGGAGTCGCCGCTACGAGCAACTAGTTCTTTAAATTCTATGTTCATGACCTTGGTAATTTATTAATTGCACCTTGGATATCTTTTGCAAAGTCATCCCACATTGCACGATTGATCAATTTATCTTTAAGAAAGAAATGTCCTTTAACACCTTCAATATTATAGTTCAGATGAGGATAGGTTGATAAACCAACTCCTTTACCCCAATCACCATGACCCCAATATACACTGTCTCCAGCCTTATTTTGCCATCCAATCCACTTGCCCGAATCATTATAAATTCTTTCAGCACTTGCTCCTAACTGTTTTCTGGCAAAGTTCTTAGCATCACTTGAATTTTCAAACAGTATTTGAGTCTTTTGTTGACCTTTTTTAGTTATATCCGAAAAAAGCTCTTTCCCTTCTTTGGGCAATGGAAATTTAGCAATGGGAACCCAGGGATTAATATGACCTTCTAGTAAAGCTAGTTGATTTTCAACCCGAATTCTAAACTTCTTAAACCGCATCCGCTCCAGCAGCGCCGCACCTAGTTCCTTCAACCGCTTGAACCCCTTACCAAGAGCCGTTCCCGCAATTCCCTTAAATAAAACCTTCCCTTTCTCAATAATAAATTTCGCACCCTTGGCAACTAAATTCATTGCACCCTTGGCAAGTTTCACCCCACCTTTCACCGTAGCTTTCGCACCCTTCACAACAGCTTTCGCACCCTTGAGGGCTACATCTCCAGCCTTAAAGGTCAAGTAGGAAACAAGCTCAATTGCTCCAGCCGCCAATCCTTTCGCTAAACTCTTACCACCACCTTGAATATCACCTGCCCAACCTTTGGCGAGATAATCGCGGATATGACCACCAATTTGGGCAATTGTCACCCCAGCAAACAGAGGCCCGACTACACTCATAATTGCCGGTAAAGCTGCGGTAATTGCCCCACCAGTAGCGACATTCAGGGCGATAAAACCACCTATAGCTGCTGTTGTTCCCACTAACACAGTGGGCCAGTTATTTGACCACCACTGAGAAATCCCTGTTTTCATTAAGTTCCAGCGAACTTCTGCCCGTTGTTTGGGTGAGAGTCCATCATCAGGATTTTTCTGTTCCTGAACTTCTCCTTCCTTGCTTTCTCCTTCCTTACCCCCTGTAGCTTCCGACATTATCGCTTCCATTGTGCGGCTGGCATCATTGGAAGCACCAAGTTCTACCTCACCTTCACCCTTTGTCTGCTGCATTAATTCCGCCATTAGCTCTGGCGAAAGTTGCATATTATTCTCTACCGCATCAACCCCCACATTTTCTTGAGTCCAAGGAGCTTGGGGCAATTCTGCGTTTGTTCCACCCTCACCCATAGCGCCACCGTTGGCTCCTGGTGCTGCTATACCAGCCTGAGCTAATTCTGCGGGAGATAGGGGTTCATCCAGATTTCCACCCAGCAATTCTTCCAAGCCTGCGGTTTCAAACTGGGGAGGGGCTGCTGCTGCGGCTTCTACTAAATTGGTCAAGTTCTTGATTAATTCCCCAAATTCACCGCGAATAATCATCCCAATCACGGTGAAAATGCCGTTGTAGATGTCTTGAACAAGTTTTAACAACGAATCCAAGGTATTCGCCAAGAAATCTAAAGCCGCAGCCACACCTTTCTTTAACAAGTCTGCGGCAGTATTTACCGCTTGCACCGCAGTGTTCACCGCTTGGTCAATTTTGTTGTTAATTCTCTTGGCTATTTCTGGGAAGGCAGCAAAAACAAGATTAACTATCCCCTTGAGAATTTCTCCATAAGCTTGGATTAAGGTAGTAATTGCCTTTTGTGCCAGTTCAATTGCAGCTATTGCTAATTTCTTCGCTGCTTCAAAGATAAATTTAATGCCTTCCCGTAACTTATCGTAAATAAAGCTAACTGCTTGTTTAATTCCATCAATCAATGCTGCTGCCTGATCAGCTAGCCAGCCTAAGAACCCACCAGATTTCTTTTGACCTTCATCTTTTTTCTGTTGAGCCTCAGTTTCTGCTGTTTGCTTCTTTTGCTCGGCTTCTTTTTCAGCGTCAGCTAGATGTTTAGCAGCTTCGGCATCAGCTTTGAGTTTTTCGGCATCAATCTTGCTCTTTTGGTCAGTAGTGGCTTTACCTGCTTTGTCTTGATAATCTTTATCTGCATTGTCTAACTCAGTTTGCCACTCCAATTTGGCTGATTTAACATCAGATTGTGCTTGCTTTTGTGACTCTAATTGTTGTTGACTGGTGTCTTGATTTAGCTTGGCAATTTCTGTGTCTGCATCGGTTCGAGATTTAGCGGTATCTTGGTCAAACTTATTTTTACCAACAATATATTTTTCCTGTTCTCCACCAATGCGTTGTTGAAACTGTGGTGCTAAAGATTGATCCAAGTTAGCAGCAATTTCTGGGGGAATGGTGGGTTGTTTACCTCCCTTAGCTCCTGGAACTTCTGCCAAAGTTAGCTGCTTATTAGCTTTGATTGTTTCATCACTAGATTTAGGGAAAATATCATTCTCCCCATAATCTTTATTAATCTCTTGAGCAGATTTGGCTTTCTGTTGTTGTACCTGTTGATTAGCTGTTTGTTGCTCACTATCTAATTGTGCGGGATTGATAGCTGCATCTGTCAAGTTAACTGTGGGGGCAGTTCCGGCTTGGGTGCTAATTTGACTGGAGTCGAGGTTAACGCTATTGAGTGCATTTTGAGCGCTAGCTGCAATTTGAACATCTGGTTTACTATCTGCTGTTTCCCCCGTTTTAGCAGTATTTCCCCCTGCTATTTGTGTAGGGGTAATGGGACGAGGTGGCGCAATTTGGACATTAGCATCTGACTGTGATGTTCGGTTTGGTGCAACTGGTACTTTCTCCCCTTTTGGTAGCAATGGTTCTTTATTGGTATCTGCTTTACCTGCTGTTTGGGGAGTTTGTTTTACAAGAGAATTTTTAGCTGGTAAACCTGTGGGGGCGGGAATTTGCGGGATAGATGCTTCTAGTTCTTGCTTTTGCTCTGACCATGCTGTGGCTGAATTGGCTTGTGCTGTGTCGTAAGCTGTAGCAGCGTTGCTGGGTGGTGTATTTTTTAATTGTTCTAAAATTTGACCGGGGTCGGTTTTCCGTTGAATTCGTGGCTGTATGCCGGTGGTTAATTTATTTTGAATAACTGTCCCAGTGGGGTGAGGATATTTCTGGGTCAGCCTGGGTTGTTTATTGTCTTTTTCTGGTTGACGACGTAGCTGCACTCCACCTGTCTGCTGGATAGTGTGGGTTAATTCGTGGGCTGTTAGGGCATTCTGACCTGGTGTTTTACCAGCACCATAGAAAATATGATGACCATGAGTGAATGCCTGTGCGCCTAATTCTTTGTTCATCTGTATGGCTGTTGAGTCTGTATGCACACGTACAGAACTCAAATCGGAGCCAAAACGTGGTTCCATGAAGGAGCGTGTCTGCTCATCTAAGGGACTACCAGAACCTTTTTGACTCCCCAAACGACTTTCTAAGCTGGGAGTGGCGGGTGTTGCATCACCTTGAACTGACCTTTGAAGCGTTTCGTCAGTCAGGCGTTGAATTGGTTGCTCTTGGGCAGTTGGTTTCTCTGTATGAACGTGTTTGTTTAACCATTTAGCTTGAGTACCAGGACTGATATTCAGGGTACTAATATGTTTTGCCTGAAGTGCGTTAAGTTGTGTAGTTTCTAGATAACTTTCTTTGTTCTTAAAGAGTGATTCTTTGTTGGACTTGGCTTGAACCTTAGCTTGTGCGAAGCGTTGAACGAGTGGGGTGATGGATGCTGATAAGGGCTGTTTCTGGATAGACTCTGAAAGTTCTTCACCCTGGCGTTGAATGGATTGCTGTTGAACAGTTGGTGTGTCCATTGACATCACCTGTTCTGCCATTGAGTCTGCTTCTTGTTCGTATTTATCCCCTGGTGCACCTATGGTGAGTTTCGTTTGGAGGAGTGATTTTTCCGAATCGCATAGAGAGCAAGCACGTTGAATAGTTCCCCCATTCGGCGAGTTGGCATCTTCATCACCATTATCTCCTGACTCGCTCAGACGCTGGATTTCAACAGCTTCATTCCCTACTTCCTCAGCTTTCTCGAATGGCTCCAAGGTTGTATTTTGGGCTGGGGATAAATCTGTGTTGGCTTTGGGCTGGATAGCAATAGGGTTTGATGGGACTGGTTGTTGCTGATACATCTCCCCAGGCTGAAGACGGGTAAGCTTCATCTGAATTCTTGGTGTCTTAGCTGGGGACGGGCGGGGTGTAAGTTTTGAGAAATCTATCAAGCCACTTTTATACTGCTCTGTCTCTTCTTGTTGAGCCTCTTTTGCAGGTGTTTGTTCTTGTTGGGGCGCTACTTCCTCAGTTTTGGGCTGAACAACAAAGCCACGGGGTGCAAACCGATTTGGCGCTGGTGTGTCTGAGGAGTTGGAAGATTTTTTGGAAGTTCTGTGTTGCCCGCTATACATTTACCCAATCCTCGAAGTAGAAGTTTTTACAAGTTATTGCTAGATATCACATGTGATTATTTCCGCCCTATCTTCACCCAACTTACCAGTACTAACAACGACAACTGAGCGATAGCGTGAGCAAATCGTTAGACTTATATTTCCGTACTGCTGATTCAGTTGTTGAATTTCAATTTATAGGAAATATTTTTCAGTATTGCCACTCAGTATATACTCAGTATTGTTTTTTGTATTATTCTCTGAGTAAAAGAAAAAAAACTTTATTTTTTCCTTCTTTTTTGGATTTACGCGCCATTGCCAGATCTCAAAATAGAAGAAGTTATCTGCACACTCAACGTCAGCATTCTGATAGTTGTTGTCACGTATTACACAGAATACAGACCAAGCAGGACAGGAGTTGCAGCCTATCTGGCGGCTCATGTCACGCTCGCTACTTTTACCCCTATTAATACTCGCTGGGCAGCAGCATATAACCTTCCATCATTGAGTACGGCTTATTGTCTAATATTTTGATATTTTTAAACCCGATTGACTCCAAATATTCTGTAGCTCCTGTGATATCTCCGTCGTAAAAAAACAAATAGGCATCACAATCGTCTAAGTGTTCAATTACCTCATAAAAAGCCACTTTTTGCTGGGGTCTTGTCAGATTTTGGTGATCTTGGTTGGGGTAAGGCAGAGGGCAGAGGGCAGAAGGCAGAAGAAAGAAAGGAAGAAGTAGTAAATTCAAGCTTTAAGTTTGTTTAAACTGGCAACTAATATACTTTGCATTTCCTCAACTTCTTTTAATAGGGGTATAAAAAGATTTTTGTCGGCTAAATCTACTTGTTTGGCAATGATTAATTGCGTATCAAGTTCTCTTAAAGAGCCTAATGCAATATGTAAAAACTGTATGTATTCTGGCTTTGAGCGCCTACCATAGCCTTCAGCTATGTTGGATGCCACAGATACAGAAGAACGTCGGATTTGGCTGGTTAAACCATACAATTCTGATTGAGGAAATAGGCGGGTAAATTTATAACAATTGATGGCAAGTTGAACTGCCCTTTGCCAGATAAACTGATTTCTGTAACTCATAATTCAAGTGGAAATTTTAAAAGTTTTGCTCCTCAAATAGCCAACAAAAATCGTCGCTCCAGCAGGTCTATTTTGGCACGACCATACATCTGTCGCTTTAACATTTTTAGTCGATTAATATGTCCTTCAACTGGGCCATTACTAACTGACATAGTTACACCTGCTTTCACCGCATCGTAGTCTTCACGCAATCGTTTAGCAAAACGGCGAAAAGCCCTCAAATTACTACTGTCTGCAACAGTTAGCCACTGTTGAAGTTGTTCAGGGAGTCGTTGACGTACAATTTGAGCAAAACCTTGAGCTAACTTGATAGCTTCGGCTAAATCTGGATGTTGTGCTATTAGTAGTGCCATTAATTCCTTATCTTCTGGCTGTTGCGACTCCGGTTTCCGTAGCACTAGCCATACTGCACGACGAGGCGTGAGACAAAGTTTTTTGGGTTGAGTGACTTTTGGTAAAGACTTAACTAAATGGCGTTTTCGTGGCTTGATTCCTTGGGCTGTACGGATGCACCGTGTGTAACGGGCTACAGTATCATAACTCCCTTTGTAACCCTGCTGTTGAATTTCCTTAAACAAAATTAAGCCTTCGTGACAACCTTCATTCCAGCGTCTAAGGATATATTCCTGGTAAGGGACTAGGATACTTCGACCTCGGCTTCTTCGTCCAGTTGTTTCCGGGAGGGTAGGACTACGTAAATAGCGAAATACACTTGTTACACCAATCCCAACTTGACGAGCTATAGCTTTTGCGCTCCAACCTTGGTGATGTAAGTCCCACACTTGCTGATGGATAGCAACTCGCCTAGCACGGCGTTGTTCTACTAATTGTAGTGCCTGTTGTTGACGGCTGGGTCGTGGTACTCGCACAACTACACTACCATCAGTTTGGGTTACTGATGAAAGATTGTACGCTTCATCGACAGCTTTGAGAGTTTGATGATGTGTAGCGAAAACTTGGTTAAGTGTTTCAGCTAAGTTCTGCAATAAGTGAAAACGGTCTGCAACATGAATGGCTTCAGGCGATCCTTGACGAATACCACTTTCATAAACTTTTGACCTGTCTCGTGAGACGACTTTGACACCAGGGTGAGCTTTCAACCATTCTGCTAGAGTTTCTGCTTTTGCATCCTTCAATAAAGCGATTGGTCGGCTGTTTTCCAGGTCAATTAGTGCTGTGCCGTAGGTTTTACATTTACGAAAACAGAAGTCGTCTACCCCAAGAGTATGTGGCGTTACGATGAGTGGGAGTGGGATTGAGCGTACCAATTTTAATAGCGTGTTGCGAGAGACTTTTAACCCTAATTGCTCTGAAAGTCTGACCCCGGCTGCACCACCATTAGCTAAACCAATTGCACTCAGTCTTTGAGCTAAACGTAGAGTTCTTCGCGCCCAAGGTACGGTTAAATTGGTCAGCCTTTCTGTAAAAATACGCCGTTTACACAAAGTGTTGATGCAAAAAAACTTTCGCACGCGTAACTGTAAACTAATGCTGTAATCAGAAAGCGGCAAGTCTGCTAACTTGCGCTCGTAGCGACTATGAATTTTGTGAGTTGGTTGGTTACAAACTGGACAATTAACTACTGGCTTGATTACGGAAACAATCAACTTGATCTGAGTCTTTGTTTCGTCCACAATCCAACTCTCCAGTTTTAGGTTTGTTGAATCTGGTAATAGGTGAGTTAGCACTGACATCATCTGTGCTTGAGGCTTATCCCTCAAATGTTTGATGGCGTGAAGTTGTCGGGTAGGTCAGAGATATTTCTACCTCTTTCCCCCCTGAAAACCGTGCGTACAAGTTTCCAAGTACACGGCTTAAGCAAGTCATGTAGCTGTAGCTCCAGAATGGAATTGATGATGACAATAAAGATGAACTAACTCAAGGTTTGAGTATGTATCTAAACCGCCTTTCTTTCTTGGGAATTTATGATGTTTGTGGATTTCTTCACCGTTGTATAGGCTTTGTCCACAGACAGGACAAACATGACCTTGTTTCTCAGCAATTTTCTGAATACTTTTAGGATGATTGGAAGCTTTCACTTTTTCTCTTTCCTTCCAGTAATCTTTGAGTGTTGAGTCATCTGGTGATGACCTACCAAGAACAAGTTGATGCCTTTGAATATTGAACCAAGAAAATTTTATCAGGTGAAAACCTGTAGCGTTTATCTCCAAACACCCATCTATCTTTTCTTTCCAGGTTCAGCCTTCCCCAATACTTATTTTTACGCCATTTATTATTTCTATTCGGATGTGTATGATTTACATATCTACATTCCCGTTTAAACATCCAGTCATCTAAGCTTCTGAATGCCTCAGAGGCAACACCTATACGGAAATAATTTGCTTCACCTCTAATAATGGGGTTTAGCTTTTGATGACACTTTTAATGTCATGCCCCTTAAGATTTAGCCACTCCTCTCTTAGCTTTTCCGTATATTTAGAAGAGATTCTTTACTAGGTTTAATGAGTAGTTTCCACCCGGTTTTAGTGTTGCTGACTCGGTATTGTTTGATATTGAAACCTAGAAAACAGAACCCCTCATTGAGATGAACAATTCTAGTTTTCTCTTTTGTATAGTTCGAGTCCCCTAGATTTCAACCATTCACTTATATCAATTTGGGCTTGTTCTGCATCCTCTTTTGTTTCACAGAAGATTGCAAAATCATCTGCATATCTCACAACTGCGCGTCTGCTGACAATTTCACCGCGTCGGTTATACTTTACTCCCAGTGCATCTTCCATCCCATGCAACGCAATATTAGCGAGGAGGGGCGAAATAATAGCCCCCTGTGGTATACCTGTGAGCGTTTCGGAGAATTTTCCTTCTTCCATATATCCTGCTTTCAACCATTGGTCTATTAGCTTTCTTGCGGGAAAGTTACCAATGGTTTTCATCAGAAAATTTCGGGAAATGTTGTCAAAACAACCTTTAATATCGGCATCTAATACCCACTTTTTCTTTTTATTTGGACGTACAATCATATAGATTTTACTGATTGCATCGTGGGTACTTCTTCCAGGTCTAAAGCCGTAACTGCTTAATTCAAAATGGAATTCCCAAAAGGGTTCCAGTGCGTTCTTAACAATCGCCTGTAAGCAACGGTCTATTATTGTTTGTATACCTAAAGGTCGTTTTTTCCCATTGGATTTAGGGATATACACCCGTTTAGCTGGTAGTGGTTTCCAAGGAATAAATTTTCTGAGTGAATCAACTAAAAATCCCCTGGCTTCTGGTGTTTTCACCAAAAGTTTGTCCACACCTGGCGTATTCTTGCCATGATTAGTTTGTGTAACTTTTCTAACGGAAAGTACAATGTTAGAATAGCTACGCATCATTAGCTTTTGCAAGCTTCTCACTAATCGATAGTTTCCTTTCTGGACAGCCTTGAATATTCTCTGTCTTAGGTTTCTAACTATGCAATAGGCTTTGCGCCAATTGACGTGTTGCCAATCGGTTGTTCTTTTGGTTACATTTACATTCCTTTCGGTCTGCATCTAACTTTTCCCAAAAAGTTCGATTCCCTTACTTTGAGATTCAAGAGACTTACCAATCCCCGTCGGCACCCTTTCGAGTTGGTCATCAGACCTATCTGCTTAGTTATCAGGGACAAGTCCTGTTTTCTATTACCTTTCGGTATGGCAGCATTCGCTTACTGGGATTTCCTACTCCCACTGGGGAGTTCCGAGTACCTTACGGTCACTCCTACTAACTACAAACAGCAACGTAGTTAGACCCCATTGGGTTTTCCCCGTTTCACACGCAACAGATACAACCAATTTAGGATTCTGCTATACTCCGGGAGTTTGGTATCCTATAAAGATGTACTTCAGGCATCTTTCCTGTTTCCGTTTATATAACGGATGTTTTACCCCACACTACCGTATCAGTCACTTTCGATAGCCTTAATAATATCGGAGCCTCAACGCAGATTCATCATCTTATCCATATTGGTCTTACCCTAGCCCTCCCTTTCGTTTGTGACTATTACTTGGGATTAGACATTACCCTCTAGCTGTGAGACATATTGATTACTCAAAATGCCCCTTCGGGTGGGTACAGGTTTGGATACTAACCTGGGAACTTTTTGAGGGTTCCATTCTCGCGAGCGACTTCCGGGTCGCACTGAAGTACCTCAATTATATCTTTCTTTCTTCTCCCCTCTGTCCTCTGCCTTACCCCAACCAAGATCACCAAAATCTGACAAGACCCTTAATCCTGGTTTGAAAGTGTGATGATTGCAGGTTTGAGCGATTAGTATTGCAGGTCGCTACATGTAGATGTCGGTTCGCGGACAAGCGTGAAAATTGAACATCTCCACAATAAATATGTTTCATCATTTGATGGGATGATAGAGTCCATCGTCACCAAAGTGCCAGCCAACAGA
The DNA here is from genome assembly GCF_000317535.1 of Cylindrospermum stagnale PCC 7417. Classification (NCBI taxonomy): domain Bacteria; kingdom Bacillati; phylum Cyanobacteriota; class Cyanophyceae; order Nostocales; family Nostocaceae; genus Cylindrospermum; species Cylindrospermum stagnale. Next base: position 306,349 of record NC_020050.1, on the reverse strand, counting down.
ACCAGGATCTTTCGACCTGCACCACCTTTCAAAATCCTTAGAACTCTGATTATGAAGCTCCCGTTTCAAAGTTGCCGCATCGATACCCAATCTTTTAGCCAGATTTTCCCCCGTATAAGCTTGTAGTTCAAGCTGCGGTGGGTGATATTGGTATGATTGCCTTTTCTGAGGAGTTGACGAGCGCTGGGATAGTAAAGAGATTGCCCCTTCAATTTGTGCCAATCTTAAAGAAATCGCTTCAGTCTTTTGCTCAAACTGTAAAAATCTTTGTTTTAAGTCATCGTCTCCACCGTTGTCTACACGCCCCTCAATACGAGAAGCGACTAGGATAAGTTGAGTTTCCAGTTCCTGTAGACGAGTTTCTACATTAGTATCTATACCATTGTCTGTATCTTCAGCAGTCAAACTCAGAACATGGTGTAGCCCCCGAATAACTAAATCCGTGGCTGTGGTTTCAAGTTCTCTGGCTTTAGCCCTGAGGGCTTCGACCAAAGGCTTAGGCAGTTTAAAATTTATTGATTCGCGTTCAACTTTTTTCACTATGTCTACACCATCTTATGCACTTAAGTATAGACAAATAAGGACGGTAAGGGAAGCGCCACTAGAAGAAATCACCATGTCTACACCATCTTATACACTAAAGTATAGACAAATAAGGGCGGTAAGGGAGCGTCACTAGAAAAAATTTGGATTTTTTCCTTTTTCCCTGCCAGCAATAATCCATACATCCTGACTTTCATAAAAATCGCCACGCTGCTCCAAAGTAAAACCACCCAGTAACAATCCCAACCACACCTCCACTAATGGCATTTGCGACACAGATTGTAACCTAGTTAAAGAAATCTCACCGGGAGTCCGAGTTAAATAATTAGCGATCGCCCTTTGCCATCCTTCTACATCTTCATCACCCGCCAATTCATGCACATCTTCCACACAGGTGATTTGTTCCAGCATTGCCAACACCTGACCCTTTTCAACAGGTGCTGCCACAGAATCACCCTTACTGCTAATATGAGAAAATTGATGTGTACCATGTGCCTTAAATATTTGCGGCACTTCAATTTCTATCAAATCATCTAAATCCAGCTGCATTGTAGTTCGCACCAACCCAGCAAACATATCAGTACTGACAATAGGCCCATCAAGATTTCGACTGTCGCTCACATCTTGCAACAGCATATTCGCCCGTTCTCTAAGAATTTGGGCAATTTGACTAAACGCCGCACCCGCAGTTGACAACTGTGCTTCCACAGGCAACTCCCAGAGTTCTGCATCCAAACACTCCCACACAGCATTCAATGATGAAGTGGGTGGAGATTCTGAAAGCTCATCAAGTACATCCCAGATAGTGAGTTGTCGATATGCACTCATCTTGATAACTCCGGATGCAATGGGCAAGGACGCACTGGACAGTGGATGGGGCTAACCTCGAACATCTCCTTATATTGAGACAACGGAATTTCATATTGCCGAGAAAAAGCTTGCAACACCTGCTCAGTATAGGTTTTAATTTTACCTGCTGTTAACCCAAAGCAATGGATTGGTTCAAGACGACAAATAGGTTTTTGTCCATGCCATAATTGGGCACCCAAAGCATGTAACGGTTTATCTCCCGGTTCCTTATATAAGTAAAGCACTGCAAAATATGTCGCAGGTGGTTCCACATTCACTGTTTCAACATCTGCATCCTGCTTTATACGCTGGCGATAAAAAGAACGGCGATTATGACATACATGAGGATTCCAACAACCATCACCTTCTGAACCATGTAAAACTTTTGCTTGTGTTGTTGAAAATTTAGAGCATAACTGACATTTTGGATTAAGTGGTCTTGGCATTTATACACCTATATTCAATTGCTCAATATGCCAACTAAAATGTTGACTAATATTTATAAGTTTTTCAGCCATTCTCCCATACACAAATGATTTATAATTGTTATACTATTTATACTTCTTCACCAATAGCACGATAATAAGCCGAGATAGCAGCTTCTTGTTCACTACGCAGAGTATACCGCCGGAAAGCTTTCTCACTTTGATGTCCCGTCAACTTACGTGCATGACTAGGGTCAACACCTAATAACAATAAATCAGTAGCATAAGTATGACGAAAAGCATGGGGATGTAAATTATCAATCCCGGCAATTTCTCCTATTTTCTCTACTGCAAAATAAATACCGTGATAACTTAACCGTTTCCCCTTGTGTGAATGATGGTGTGAAATTAGCAATGGACTAAGGCTAGTCAATACCTCACCCTGCTCCTCACGAAATTGCAGATACTCAGCAATTACTTCCCGACTATATGAACGTAACGGAACTAGACGTGGTTCATTAGTTTTCGTATCAGGTAAAAACAGCAACTTGCCATCAAACGAACCAACATTTAAATTAACCACTTCCCCAGCACGGAGTCCATGATTGAGAATGTGAATGAGTACAATATCTCGCTGCTTTGTTTCTCCCAAAAACTCCAAAGCTACCCATACCTGTTGCATTTCTTTCTCAGTTAAACTCTGTGCTGGCGGCACGGGTACTTTTTCCAGCTTTATCCCCAGTGTGGGATTGGTAGCAATAATCTCTGGATAGGTGATAATAAACCATTTAAAGAAACTTTTAATTGCCGCCAACCCCGCATTGATACTACTTTTGGAAAGAGGTTTATCTCCCTCTATATAGGCTTCAGTCATTAGATATTCTTTGTATTGTGCCAGATGCCGGGAGCGCAACTCATGATAGTGCAGTTCTGTCCAACCTAAAAACCGTTTTAGTTCCCGTTCATATAACTTGCGGCTGTTGAGTGCAAAGTTATTACTGCGTAAAAATTCCTGTACCTTTACCCACCTTATGTCCGTTGGTGCAGTGGTTTTTATCTTTCTATTAATTCCTCTGCACTGTATATTAGTAATATTTGCAGTTTCGTCATCAAGGGGAATGAGTTTAATGGGTGGTAAAGGAGCAGAACTATCACTATAAACCATTGATAAATTTACCTCATACCGTTTTGGATTTTGCAAAAGTTGCTGGATAAGTTTTTGGGCGCTCCATCTGTCATAACCATTTTTAAAATTGGTATCCTTTTAAATTTTGTATGCATCAGCTAAGTAGATGAACGTGACATAACCAAAATATGAAACGATATATAAAGTTGCTTTGATGCGTTATTCTGGTTGCGTTTTAGCCATTTTACAAAACAAAATATATTTTGTTTTCCTCTGTCTACCTACTTATACCGTTATACCAATTTTATGTGAAATGCTTAGTTCATGATTCCTTAATTCCTGGCAACATAGGATTTTCATTTCTCAGATCATGTCAATCTACATCAAGTATTAGTATTAAGAAATTTTTGATTCTGTTTACACAACCTTTCATATCTTAGCTTGAGTTAATATTTCACTCAGAGGATCAACTAAATCTAAACTTTCGGCCCAATCTGCTAGATAACCATAATCCAAATTTTCTGCTTGCAACTTGAGTATCCCCAGAACATCACGCCACTGTTTTTCTGATTTACTTCCCTTTCCCCATCGCAACTTCTGCAAAATTATATCCTCAGGTGAAGCCACCCAAAATGAAGCTATTCCATCTATATCAATTAACATCCGTCGAGACATCTGCGATACTGCATAAGATGAAGTATCACTGATATACAGGTCAGCATTGGCGATAGTTTCAGTATGCGTGATGTTGAGCATTTGTTCTTGCTTTCGTTTTAAAGATTCTACCGCACCTGTTGGACAATAATATCCAGCAGTTTCTAGTGTCCTTACCAACAAATCAATTTGCTCAGGCTGGACTTCAATCACCAAATCCAAATCACGAGTCGAGCGAGGTTCACCATGAATAGAACTGGCTATACCTCCACTAACGTAGTAAGAGATATTTATTGACTCAAAAAGTTGGTGAAGTTCGCCTGCGAGCGTAATTGAATCTTGAACCCACATACGTTCATTAATACCTTTTGGTTGAAAATCAGGAGCAAGTTTTTCTCCGAGGACAGCATGAGCAAATATACAACGAATTTTCTCTACAGGAACATTACGATGTCGAGATTTAATTCCTGCTAGGCAAAGTTTTTTTACCCCAGAATCATGGGCAATAAACATTTCTATGCGTTGCTTTAGTGATAGCTGTCGCAATCTAGCAAACAGATAAATATCCACCTCTATGGCTGTATCAGTTGCTTGCGGGTGATAATTCGGTTTGGTAATTCTTGATAAAGATGGGACTTTTTTAGTCTCTGAATTAATCAGGCTGATTTTTTCAATCATGTTAAAGAAACGATTTTTATTATGCGATTTGTTTAAGCACTTTCAACAGCAGTTGAATTATTATTGGTTTCACTGAGAATTCCGACCAGAATCTGCATTAATGCTTCTAAATCAGTCGGTACTCGATACAACATTAAGTCTTGACTTACCAACCTATTTTGACGTTGAAAACTACCAAAATGCCAAATATCACCTGTTGTCACTGCGCCATACAATACTGGTTCATCTGATTCGATCCATTGATCAAGGGCAATTAATTCGACTGCCAGCTGTGTAAACCCTCGCGTCAGGTCGGCTTGTTTTGCTTCTACAACTAATACTCCATGCTGAGATTGCAGGTAATAGTCCAAATCGCCACGCAGAAATTGGTTAACCTCAATGGGATATTCAATATTAATCATTGATTCAGTGATGTGTGCAACTTCTAATAAGATGGGAGCAATCAATACTTCTCGTCGTGCAGCTTCACTTGTGAGACTGACGCGCCTGATTGCTTCTTCTAAACGCCCCTGCAAATCTACAAGCCGCGGAATTTTATTGGTATTAACTGGTAAATTAATTTTTGCTTTGGTTAAACTTGCTCCCAACTCCTGCAAAATATCGGCTGGAGCAAATCTTAAATCAAAGTATTTGCGGAATGTGTAAGTCTCATTCGGTTTGAGAATGGGCAGACGGTGCTGTGCAGTCATAAGATTTCCTCAAATCTAATCGTTCCCGCGTTTGTGGTCAGGTGGGTGCTCTGTGCCATCACCTCCTCCAGATGCGATCGCTAAAAGCGATCGCTCCGCGTCATCGCCTTCTGTGCTCTACGAGACGCTGTTCGCGTTCGGCACTGCGCGGAGCGCCGCTTCATTTTTTCTTCGTACTGGGCAACCTTCCCAAACCATCACCAGGGTGTGGTCTGAGTGCCCATCACCGAACACGAGCGGTCAGACATGGGGAGGAATGCGGCTGCGGCTTTAGCCGCCTTGAATCTTCTCGGTCAAAATCCATGTTTTGGAGTAGGCTCAAACATATTCTACCACGACTATACAAAATAAGTAACAATTATCTTTTGTCCGACTACATCTCCGATTAATATCTGAGCGGAGTTTCATTAATTTTATTGGCGGTTCCTTATCCAAAATCGAAGGAGTTAGATGCGTACTAACTTTTCCCATTAAGTCCAGTAATGTTGCATCCTTTGCCCGACATAAATATTTGTATGCTGCTTGACGGAATTCCCTTAGTTGTGCCAAAACATCCATAGTGGTAGATGAAAATTGGTTGTGCTTTTTTCATCTACCGTTACTGGGGTGCTTCTTCTTACTGGCATCCCTTGATTTTTTTGCATAGCTACTGACAAGCTTCGACTGCCAGACATAACGATCGCTCTTTTCTAGTCTAAAGTCCAGTTAAATGAAACTGGTCGTATCACTGTCGTTGTTCAAGACAATGGTTAAGAGCATACAAGTAAACTGGCAAAACAACAATGGCAACAGTGGCAGGAAAAAGGACTATACCTGTTCTTCTTACCACCCTATTGTTCCGAAATGAATCGGAATGAGGAGGAGTGGCATCAACTGAAAACTCATGAGATGGCTGGACAGATGTTTGATAATAACTATGATTTAGCGATGGCAATTATTGATGGAATGGAAGCTAGAAGCGTAAAGGGTGAATATGTCCTTGAGCGTCTTATATTTAATTGCGCCTAGCTACTTAGTATGTGGGTTTGATAGAATTTTCAGGCAGTTCAGACTCAATCGCCCCTAAAGTCTTGAGATTGATAATCGTTGCCTCAGTTAACCCAGTCAAGTTGGTAATATTCATACCCTCATAAAGTTTTTTACTCCTCAAAGTTCTTCTACATTCACTTGTTGAAATATGCCAAATTCTTAGCGTTTCGTCTTCACTGCTACTAATTAAAGTCTGCCCACTAGGACTAAAACTTACTGATAAAACTCCACGAGTATGTCCATGTAAAGTTTTTAGATATTGGCTATTTTTGACATCCCATAGTTTAACTGTTTGATCCATACTACCACTACCTAAAATTTGCCCATTGGGACTGAAGGTGATTGAGCAAACCCAACCTCTATGTCCTTCTAAAGTACTGAAGCATTCACTGGTGTTGACATCCCATAACTTCAGTGTATGGTCTCCACTGCCACTACCTAAAATTTGTCCATTGGGGCTGAAGGTGATTGACCATACCCAACCTTTATGTCCTTGTAAAGTTCTCAGGCATTGACCTGTTTTTACATTCCATAGCTTCACTGTGTGGTCATAACTACCACTAGCTAGAGTGAAACCATCTGGGCTAAAAGTCACTGACAAAACTCCATGATTTTCTGCATGTAAATTTTGCAGGCATTGACCAGTTTTGACATCCCATAACTTCACTGTGTGGTCTCCACTGCCACTAGCTAAAGTTTGACCGTCTGGACTAAAGGTGATTGACCAGACCCAACGTATATGTCCTCGCAAAGTTCGCAGACATTGACCAGTCTTGAGATCCCATAACTTCACTGTGTGGTCTTCACCAGCACTAGCTAAAGTTTGACCATCTGGACTAAAGCTTACTGATCTGATCTCATGGTTATGACCAGTCAAAATTTTGAAGTTATGACCAGTGTTGAAGTCCCACAGTTTGACTGTTTTATTACTGCTACTAGCCAACATTTGACCATCTGAACTGCAAGCAATTGACCAAATCTTACTACTATATCCATATATAGTTTTTAAACATTGACCAGTATTGACATCCCACAGTCTTAAAGATTGGTCATCGCTGCCACTGGCCAGGAGTTTACCATCCGGACTAAATTTAACTACTCGAACCATATTATTATGCCCTGGTAAGGTTTTGAGACACGCACCGTCACTGACGCTCCACAGCTTGATAGTATGATCCCAACTACCAGTTACTAGGGTTTGTCCATCTGGACTGAAGGCAACTGAAATTACCCAATTCGTATGTCCTTGTAAAGTTTTGAGACATTTACCAGTATGCAAATCCCATATCTTGACTGTGTTATCCCCACTAGCACTAGCTAGTAAGTGTCCATCTGAGCTAACAGCAGCTGACCAAACCCCCTCCTCGTGCTCTTGTAAAGTTCTTAAGCATTTACCAGTACCAACATCCCAAAGCTTCAGTGTTTTATCTACACTACCACTGACTAAAATTTTGTCATCAGGAGTCAAAACGACTGCTCTCACCATCTTTTGATGTTCTGACAACGTTTTCAGGCATTGACCAGTCTTGACCTCCCATATTTTTGCAGTCTTATCATCACTGCCACTAACCAGAACTTGACCATCTGTACTGAATACGAGTGACCAAATACCCTGTTCATGTCCTTGTAGGGTGTTGAGACATTGACCAGTTATGATATTCCAAAGCTTGATTGTTTGGTCTTCACTACCACTAGCTAGGATACTACTATCATGGTTAAAGGCAATGGCTGGTACCCAATTAGTATGACCTTTGAAAATGTTTAGCTGTTTCCAATCATCAACTTGGTACAAGCAAATTTCACCATTTATATCCCCGATAGCTAAAAATTTCTGATTGGGGCTAAATGCTACTGACAAAACACAACCGAAAGTTTCTGCAAATACGGATTGAGCTAGGTTAGCGTGAGCAAAATTTACATTGTGCAAATTCACACTTCGTAAATCAGCCTGCCGAACTGTGAGATAGGAAAAATTATAATTACTCAGATCAGTCTTGAGATAATGAAGCAGATTTAGGATATTTCCAGCTATATAACTTTGGTCTTGGGTGAATGTTTCTCGCAGTGTTATTAAAATTTGATTTAGTTGGATTTCTAGGTTATTTTTACTTCTAAAAATAGCCAGCAACCCATCTATAATAGGTTTAATGATTAGCCGAATTTGAATTTCTCTAATATAATCTTTTGCCGTTGCTTTCATTAAAGCATGGTTTTTGAATAAATCAAGATTATGATTAGTTACCTCTGCCCAAATATATTGGATGAATTCATTAGTTATATACTCCATGACTACTGGTTGTAAAGTAAAAAATCCAAAGTTTTGTTCAATAAGAATAGGTTGAGCCTTCTCAATCAGAGAACGCCTAAGTAAAGATTCCAGAGTCTCGGTTAATTTTTGAGCTTGTATAGGTGATATGAGATCATCTCGCAATTCTGATATTGAAACTGGCTCACGATTAATTGTCAGCCAATACATAATATTTTTTTCTAAATTTGACAACCGCGAAAATTGTTGCTCTAAAAGTTCGCGAATATTACCAAAAGGTGACGTGTTTTGTTGGAGAAATTGAGAAATATTACCATTAAAAATATCTAAAATTGTTGTCGCAACTATCTTGAATGCTAAAGGGTTACCTGCATAATATTCAACTAATGCTATTAATTCTGACTCAGAGCCATATAAACCCTTCATGGCAAAAATTGTATGACCATCCACCACATTTAAACTACTGACTTGTAATGAGTGAACAGGTAGTGCTTGTCCTTCCAATAAGGCCACCTCTTTTGGCTTTTCTCGCGAAGTCAATAAAAGACAACTATTATGGGCAATTTCTCCGATTAATCTAAAAAATTGAGCATATTCTTCATAGCCTTCTCGATAGCTGCCAGCAATACGGCCACTTTGTAAAATCGTCTCAACATTATCGAGGATTATGAAACAGCGATATTGGTGCAAATAATCAACTAATTTGGAGATTCTGCCTTCTATGCTGTTTGGTAAATAAGTTTCTAAAATCTGATCTGGGGAGAAAAATTGAATTAAGTTAGCCAACAGATCAAAAAGTGGAGGGGCATTATAGAGCGATCGCCAGATAACATAATCGAAGTGTCCGTGAATTTGTTGAGCCACCTTAGCCGCCAGAGAGGTTTTGCCCATCCCTCCCATGCCTAACACCGCTACTAATCGGCAACGCTCTTTAACGATCCACTGTTCTAGTGTCTTGAGTTCTTGAGTGCGTCCGTAGAACACAGACACATCAATTGCTTCCCCCCAGTCTGTTCGACTGTGAATTTTTGTTTTTGTAGCCACTGTCGTACTTGGGTTCTCAAAGTTGTCGCCAGTAGCATGATGATTTGGGATTAAATCCCTCGGAGTTGCTATCTTTGCACAGAGACGCCATCGGCGCTCTAAAGCAGAGTGAAAGTTGGTTTTACTGACTGGCTCACCTAAAGCCTCAGACAGTAATTTCCACAAATGCGGACCAACATGTCGCTTTACATATGCTACTGAGTAACTGGCTGAAGCGGCAATTTCCTCGTAGGTATGATGCTCCCAAGAACCTTTGAGGATAGCAATTTCTACGTTATTTAGCCGTTTACCTGCTTTCACAAAAACTGCTTCATCAGCCACTGCCAAGGCTTCTTGAAAGTTCATAGTTTACTAGGCTAGTTTTGTTCACACTCTACCACATTGGTAATTTGACCGGAACTTTACCGGAACTTTACTGTATAGACAATTGAGATGACGTGCTCTAAATTTAGTATGTGAAGCCAGTAACATTCTGCTTCATCAAATAATAAGAATTATTTATTTTATACTCATTGGTACATATGAGAGTACTAACTTCCCAAAATAAAAAGCGAATGATTAACGAAACTGAGGCTTTTAAACAAAAAATCCTCGCAGCAGTAGCACACCCAGTCATTAATTCCTGTCACTATCTATTTTTAATTCTGAAACTTTGGAAACTTTTTAGAAATTAAGATGATTGAGACTACCGCCCACGCACAGTTAGATTTGTTTCAACAACGACGGAAAACTTTACTTGCTCTCATTCAACGCCAACTAGAATTATTAGATTCCTTGGATATGAAAGGTTGGCAAGAAACTTTGCATAGAGTAGAAAAACGTCTTCAAGTAGATAGTTTTAAAGTACTTATTTTAGGAGAATCCAAGGGCGGTAACAGCACTTTTATTAATGCCATGCTAGGTGATAAAGTTTTACCCGCTTATGCAAAACCTTGTGCCGCCATTATTAATGAGGTTAAATGGGGAGAGCGCAAACGTGCTTTACTGCATTACACTAATTCTCCAGATAATGGAGCCAAGCTAGTCAAAGAAATTCCTATTGATAAAATTGAAGAGTATGTTGTCATTAAAGATAAAATAAGTGAACTTAAAGAAAACCCTTACGAAAAGTTAGAATTATTTTGTCCTTTAGAAATTTGTAGAAATGGTGTTGAAATTATTGACTTTCCTGGACTAAACTTTCGTGAAATTCGCCAGAAAGCCACAAGGGATTATATATCCACTGTTGATGCTGTTTTATTTGTTTTATCTTCTGGGTTTCTTTCTTCTCAAAGAGAACTTAATTTCATGGATAACAGTTTGCTTAGTATGGGCCATAAAGATATTTTCTTCGTTTGCAATCAAATTAACCAAATTAGAGCCAAAGAAAGAGAAAGTATTAAAGAATATGCTTTCTCTAAACTAGTTTCTCCCACCAAGCGTGGTAAAAAAAGTATATTTTTTATTGATGCTCTGGGTGCTTTGGAAGGTCGTCTAGAACTAGATGAGGTAAGACTAAATCAATCTGGTGTACCTGAACTAGAAAAAGAATTAGCAACATTCCTCACTAACCAAAAAGGACGACTTAAAATTCTTCAAGCGGATCAAGAATTTAAAGGAGCAATTCGTGAAGCACAACGAATAATCCCTGAGCGAGCAACACTCCTAATTACTGGTGTAAAAACCTTAGAACGAAGATTTGAAACGGCACAAAAAACATTGAATTTACTAGAATTGGAACGTCAGCAAATAGTTATTCGCTTATCGAACTTTATTAAAGATACCCAGCCATTTATACATCAAAAAATACAGCAATTTCTTGATGTAATTACTGAAACAAAAATTGCAGAATGGATGACGGAATATGAACTTGAAGAGCCATTTCGATTTTTAAAATTAGAATGTCTAACTACACAGATAGAAAAAGTAGTCGAAGAAGTTAAAAACCATCTTGCTCAGAGGATAGAGACAGAATTTTTTACATGGCAATTTTCAGAATTACAACCATTTTTAACTGCCCGATTAGAAAGCCTAATGCGTGAATTAGAAAAAAGAGCAGAAGTATTTGTTAAGAATATAGAAAATCTCCGTGTTGATTTAATTGTCGGCACTTCTACTTCTCAAAATGTAATCACATATCAAGAAACAAAAGTCTCTTTACTTGAACGTGTTATTGCTGCATCTGGAGGATTTTCGTTATCAGATTCTGTTGCAGGTGTACTTGGAACAGCTTTTGATTTTCAAAAAATGGTAAAAGGTTTAATTGCACAAACTGTTCTATTTGCTGTAACTTCTGCCTTTGCTGATCTCAATCCTTTTATTCTGATTCCAGCTATGCTTATCGGCGGTATAGTCCAAGGAGATTGGAAAAATGAGTCAACTAATGACGAAATAAAAAAAGCAGTAACTGAGAAATTTATCAACCAAATTTGTACAGACACTTACCAAAGGTCTAACGAACTTAGCAATGCTATTGTTCAGAAAATCAGCAAGATAAAGGATGCTATTGACCAAGAATTTTGTCAGGAAATTCAAAATATTCGAGACCAGGTAGATTCTATTTTGAAAGAAAAGCAAAAAGGGCAAAGTAATGTCGAGCAAAAATTGTATGAATTGGTAACTATTCGCAAAATTTTAGATGCAATTGACAGCGAATTAAATGAACTAATTACCCAAGTAGCTACTATGTAAACTATTTTCCCTATTTTTTAAGAAAGTCAGAATTTTCTTTGGCTGGTGGACATAAAACTATAGATGCGGTTACAGACAATTGAAAATTAATTCAGGTAATCCTTTTAAGTTACTTGGCTTGGCACACTTTTTTAAATTAGTCCTATTTTGTACGCAATACTCATGATTAAAAATATGCACAAAACTTTCAGCCCGACTAGAGGAATTAGGATTCGTAATTTATATGCCTTGCTTGTAGGTATCGATAATTACCCCAATCCAAATCATTGCCTTCAAGGTTGTGTGAATGATATTACCGCGATCGCAGAATATCTGCACGAAAGGTTCGAGAGAACAGAATATCAACTTCATTTACAAACCCTAAAAGACAAACAAGCCACCCGTGAGGCAATTATTAATGGTTTCCGGGAACATCTTCGTCAGGCCGAGGAAGATGATGTAGTTTTGTTTTACTACAGTGGTCACGGTTCTCAGGAACAGGCACCGCAAGAATTTTGGCATTTAGAACCAGACCATCTTGATGAAACTTTAGTATGTTACGACAGCCGTACTGACGGTGGTTGGGATTTAGCAGACAAAGAATTGGCAGTACTCATTGCAGAAGTGGCAAACAATAACCCGCATATGACCATTATTCTGGATTGCTGCCACTCTGGTTCTGGGACAAAAGACCCATTGCAAGAGGTAAAAGAACGGCGTTTACCCACAGATAAGCGGAAACGTCCACTTAAAAGTTTTATTTTTACCCTGGAAGAATTAAATCAACTTTCAGGTCTTCGAGAAATAAAACCGGCAGATAGCTCCACTGGCTGGCATTTACCTAAAGGTCGTCATGTGCTTTTAGCAGCTTGTCGAGACCATGAAACAGCAAAAGAATATAATGCAGGTGGTCAACATCGGGGTCGTTTTTCCTATTTTTTGATGGATACACTGTCCAAAACGAATGGAAAGCTGACTTATCGAGATTTGTTTGGACGCACAAATGCTTTAGTCCGCAGCGTGAATGGGGATCAGTCGCCACAATTGGAAGTGAATAACCCCAACGATGAGAACAAATTTTTCTTGGATGGTGCGATCGCTCAACTTCAACCTTACTTTATTGTTAAAAATGACAGAACTTCTGGCTGGGTAATAGAAGGCGGTGCTGTTCACGGAGTTCAACCGCCTCAAAATGGCGAAACGACTGTACTAGCATTATTCCCTTTTGATGCCAATATCGATGACCTACGCAACCCCTCAATGTCTGTCGGGACTGCTAAAGTAACTCAGGTATTGCCAACCAAGAGCAAAATAGATATTGAAGGTGTGCAAAATCTAACTACTGAGCGTACTTTTAAAGCAGTAGTTATTGGTCTACCGCTACCGCCTTTAGGGGTTCACTTTGAGGGAGACGAAGCAGGTGTTAATTTGGCACGGGAAGCAGTAAAAACTGCTGGATTTGATGGTAAACCCTCAGCTTATATCCGTGAGGAATCTACCAACCCTGAGTTTCGCCTCTTCTGCCGCAATCAACAATATTTGATTACTAAATCTCAAGACACTCGACCACTTGTAAAAGAAATTGATAGTTACACAAAAGAGAACGCACAAAAGGTAATTCAACGCCTAGAACATATTGCTCGTTGGACAACGATTGCTCGGCTCTCAAATACTGCTGCAACTGTAATTAAATCTGGCGATATCAAGATGGAACTCATCTTTGATAATCATGAGCTATCGCAAGTTAAGCAGATACATTTGCAGTATAAATATGAAAATAGTCAGTGGCAACCACCGGAATTTAAACTGAAAATTACTAATCATAGTAAACAGTCACTTCACTGTTCTTTGGTCAATCTTGCTGACAACTTTGCAATCAGTACTCCATTTTTTGAGGCAGGTAGCGTCAGACTTCAACCAGGGGAAGAGGCTTATGCTCTAGATGGAATAGATTTGGTACTTGAAGTTCCAGATGAGTTCTGGAAACAAGGCATTACCGAGTACAAAGACATTATTAAATTAATTGTGAGCAATGATGAATTTGATGCTAGATTCTTAACTCAAGATAAACTTGACGCTCCTCGTCCACCTATACCAAGAAATATTGATTCCCAAAACCTAAGTAGCCTTGAGCGTTTAATGAATCGCATGCAAGATCGTGACATCAAAGCTAAAACTACAGCAAAGTATGTCGATTGGTATGCAGAAGAAGTTACCATTATTACAGTTCGTCCTTTAAACTATACCTCAATTTTTCAACAACAACACTAAATAATCAAAAGGCAGAAGTCAGGCATTATCTTACTTGACTTTTGCCTTTGTATTGCTTGCTCATTTTTGCTTGTGTCATGTTTTTGAGGAGACGATAAGTGAGATGAGGAATCGCGCTAAGAAAACTTTAGCATTGTACTTACTAAAAAACCAAAGTTGTCTTAATTGTCTTTACATTCAAACTAAAAGAGAGACAAACTCATGCCTAAATCTACGTTTAACCGGAATTTTGCCGTTCTTGTCGGTATTAATAATTATCAAAATGATATTCCACCTTTAGAAACAGCAGTTCCAGATGCTTGCAAACTTGCTGAAATTTTGCAAAAGCAGCATGAAGCTCTCAAGCCGCAATATCAAGCACAGAATAAATATGAAGTTCAGCTATTTCTAAATCAACGTGCTAGTCTCAACAATCTCAATCAGTTAATTGCAGATTTTAAACAAGGACAAATACCATTTGATAACGAAAAAGTTACAGTTACTAAAGATGATCGTGTCCTTTTCTATTTTGCTGGACATGGTATCGCCAAGGAAGCCCTAGAAAATCAAGAGGGGCCAGTGGGTTACTTAATTCCTCAAGATGCCACAGAGAATAGTAATACCTACTTGCCAATGCAGGATTTACATGATGCCTTAAATGCACTTCCTTGTCGGCATATGTTAGCAATTCTCGATTGTTGCTTTGCTGGAGCATTTCGTTGGTCAAGCCTGAAGCGAGATATTGTCCCTAAAGTCAAAGTATACAAAGAACGCTACGATCGCTTTATCAGCGATGCCGCTTGGCAAGTAATTACTTCAGCTGCTGACGATCAAAAAGCCTTAGATTCTTGGGGAGTGCGCGGGACAAGAAAAGAAGGTAACGAGGTTCATTCTCCCTTTGCTCAAGCTCTTTTTAATGCTCTACGGGGAACTGATCAAAAAGCTGACACTCATGATGGCATCATGACAGCAACTAAGCTGTACTCATATCTGCGAGATCAAGTTGAAGTTCTCACAGAAAAACACTTTAAGCGGCAAACTCCAACTTTGTGTCCACTCCGAAAACATGACAAAGGGGAATTTATCTTTCTGTTACCCAACTTTGACCGAGATAAATTGGATGATGCACCACCGCTTAATAAAGAAAATAATCCTTATCTAGGATTGCAATCCTACGATGAAAACAACAGTCATTTGTTTTTTGGTAGAGAAAATCTGATTCAAGAGCTTTATCAGAAAGCAATTGCTAACGAGCAAGTTGTTAACAAGCAGCCATTAACTATAGTTCTAGGTGCTTCTGGAACTGGGAAATCTAGCTTAATGAAAGCCGGGTTATTGAAGCGTCTGCGTGATTCCCAAGAGCAGAAGTTTGAGATTTTAGATCCCATGCGACCGGGGGAAAGTCCTTTGAAGGCTTTGGCGCAAGTATGCTTGCCAATTACCGATGAAACTGCTGCTAAAAAAATGGTTGCTATTAAGCAATTGAGTCAAGAATTAAAGAAAAGCAAGCACATTTTGGAAAATTTGATTAGAAATTGCAAAAATCAAAAGACTGAAATTTTACAAGTAATTGAACAGTTAACGTTGAGAGAGGAGCTATTAGATATTGAGTATTTGAAATTTACAGATGATCTGCAACAATCTTTGCAAAACACTTTTAGTAATAACAACGATCAAGACAAACAATTTATTGATGAATGGATTAATAAATTTAAGGAACGGCAAAAGTTACATGAAGAGCTAAGAAAACCTATTGATGATTTAAGCAAAGCACTAGAAGAAACCCAAAAATTAACAACAATTATTGAAAGCTGGAGCAGTATTCATTCAAATACTAAACTGTTGTTACCAATTGACCAGTTTGAAGAATTGATAACTTTGTGTAAGAGTGACAAAGAACAAGAGCAGTTTCAGAATTTGATAAAGAATGCGATCGCTAAATATCCCGACAAAATTCATGTAGTTATCACCTTGCGACTCGACTTTGAAGCGCAGTTCCAAACCTCTGTACTCAAAGACTTTTGGAATGAGGATACTCGGTTTGTCGTTCCACTCATGAACCAAGATGAATTCCGCTCCTGTATTGAAAAACCAGCATCGGAAAAAGTCGTGTACTTTGACCCTCCCAGTTTGGTAGACGAACTAATTAACGAAGTTGTACAAATGCCAGGTGGTTTACCTTTGCTTTCTTTCACCCTCAGTGAATTGTATCTGAAGTATTTGGGAGATCGCACCAGAGATAACCGCGCTTTAACAAAAAAAGATTATGAGGAGTTAGGTAGAGTTGTTGGTTCTCTAACTCAACGTGCGAACCAGGAACACAAACAGTTATTGGAAAAAGACTCTGCTTATGAAAACTCGGTGCGGCGGGTAATGTTGCGAATGATTTCATTACAGGGTGGGGAGTTAGCACGGCGACAAGTACCTAAATCGGAGCTGGTGTATCCTGATAAAGAAGAAAGCGATCGCGTGCAAACAGTAATCAAACGCTTTTCTGAAGCCCGTTTAATCGTTGAAGGCTCCAATTCTCAAGGTGAACCCTATGTAGAGCCAGCCCACGATGCTTTGGTGTTGGGGTGGGATAGATTACGAAACTGGATAAAAACCAAAAAGCAACAGGAAAAACTGGCGCTGCAACAGTTGCTAACACCATCTGCTGAGGAATGGAAAAATAATAAACGAGCAGTCGGGTTCCTGTGGGATAATAACCCCCGGATTTTGCTATTGCAGCAGGTATTAAAATCTGACGATATGTGGCTCAACCAACTAGAGAAGGAGTTTGTTGAGTTTAGCCTCCAGCGCCGCCGAAATAACCTCTATCGGTTAATTGGGGCTGTGGCCACTTTCATTGTCGGAGTAAGTACCGCAGCCATCATCGCTTTTTGGCAGAGGAACGAAGCTATCAAAGGTCAAATTGGTGCGTTCACCTCAACATCTCAAAGCTACTTATCCTCAAATCAGGAACTAGATGCACTGTTTGCTAGTTTGAAAGCTGCAAAATTACAAACAGAAAATTTGGGACAAATTGGTAATTTAAATCAGATTATGCCTGTAATCGCGCAGGCAGTTTATGGAGCGAGAGAGCGTAATCGTCTGGATAGTCATACTGCTACCGTCAAGAGTGTTGCTTTCAGCCCCGACGGTCAGCTTATCGCTTCAGCCAGTACTGATCAAACTGTGAAACTTTGGAACACAGATGGAACACTAAAGGCAACTCTCCCTAAGAATGAAAACTCTAATTCATTTACAAGTGTTAGCTTCAGCCCAGACGGTCAGATTATCGCAGCGACTAATTACAACCGAACTGTCACTCTCTGGAACAGGGATGGGACAATTAAGGCAACTCTCGAAGGTCATACAGCTCCTCCTCCTTATCAGCTTGGGGGCGTTAATAGTGTCAGTTTCAGTCCCAATAGTCAGCTCATTGCCACGGCTGGTGATGACGGTACTGTCAGATTCTGGAATACTAAGGGAGAGGAATTCAAAACTTTAACTTTAACTTTAGAGGGTGGCAATTGGGGCACCAGCGCCAGTTTTAGCCCTAATGGTCGGCTTATTGCTGTTGCCGAAGCGAATATAACTACCAAAGATAACAAGGAATACAGCACCATTACAATTTTGAATGGTTGCGGTCAAAACCAGAACTCCTGCAACCTCTCTCAACTAGTTAAGCAAAAAATTGTTGTCCGGCATCGTGGTCTAGTCAAGAGTGTCAGTTTCAGTCCAGATAGCCAGTTCCTTGTTTCTGCCAGTAGTAACGGTAGTATCGTACTTTGGAGCAGCGGTCAGCCAATAAGAAAATTCAACCACGGTTCTTCAGTTAATAGCGTTAGTTTTAGCCCTAATGGTCAGTTCATTATCTCCGCTGGAGATGATGGTACTATCAAACTTTGGAGTCTAGACGGTAAGGAATTCGCAACTTTTAATCACGGTGCAGCAGTAAACAACGTTACTTTCAGCCCTGACAGTCAGTTCATTGTTTCTGGTGGTGACGATAACATTGTCAAAATTTGGAGTACAAACCTCAGTAATCTCAAAACGCTGCAAAGCGAGAAGGATAGTCAAGTCAGTTTTAGTCCTGACGGTCAGTTGATAGCATCAGTTGGTTGCTTTGGTAATAACAGTCGTTGCACTGAAACTGCAAAACTCTGGCTTAGGGATGGAACCTTGCTTAAAACTTTTGAAGGAGTGGGTAAGATAAACTTTAGTCCGGATGGTCAAATTATTGCCTTGGTTCAAGACAATATAATCGAGCTATGGAATAGAAATTTAAGCAAAATTGCAATTCTTAGTCATAGTTATTCAGTTGGTAGTTTCAGTTTTAGTCCGGATAGTCAATTGATTGCCTCCACGGCCTCCAAAACTGATAACGACGATTCGCTTTTTAAAGGTGACATTATACTCTGGGGTCGTGATGGTAAAAAAATTAAAACTTTTCAGGCTCATGCAGAAAAAATCAACAGGATAAACTTTAGCCCAGACGGCAAGTTTATCGCATCCGCCAGTGATGATACCACTGTTAAAATCTGGAATAGAGACGGCAAGCTGGTTCGGGAATTACAAGGTCATAAGGAGAACGTAATTGATGTTAGTTTTAGCCCAGATGGTAAAATTATTGCTTCAATAAGTTGGGACTTAACTGTTAAACTTTGGAATCTTGATGGCAGAAATATTAAGCAATGGCCGTGGTATAAAGACGACCCAAATGTTGCAGTTTCTGTATCAGAATCAGATATGCTTGGGGATCGAGCAAGTTACTTAAGGTTTAGCCCAGACAGTAAAAACATCTTTACTCTTGGTGAAGGTAGAATAATAAAACTCTGGGATCGTGATGGTAATTTACTCAATACGTTTCCAGAGGGTAGGAAAAATAGTATTTCTAGTGTTAGTTTCAGCCCCAATGGTCAGACCCTAGCCTCTATAAGTGAGAATTCCATCAAGCTTTGGGACTTCAGCAGTAATACACTGCTTGCAACCTTGAAGGGGCATGAGGAATCTAGTAGAGAGCAAGGGGATAAAGAAGCCACAAAAGTTACAAACGTGAATTTTAGCCCAGACGGCGAAACTTTAGCATCTGTTGATTCTGAGGGAAAAGTTACTTTGTGGAATTTTAATTTCAAAGATATGCGATCGCATGGTTGCGTTTTAATTCATAATTATCTAAAAAATAATCCCAACGTCAGGGAAAGCGATCGCCACCTCTGTGACGATGTACCACCAACCACCGCCAATTCCAACAAGTAGGTTGAGGTAAACGAGATCGCCCTCCTTATAATCATACTTTTCCGCAAAATGAGCCGACTATAAATCTCTATCTTTCCCAGGCGATCGCGAATTACCAGATGTATTAGATTCTACTTGAGTTTCTTGCTTATTTGATTGCTCAGAATCGGCTGTTACTTCTGGCGAAGTCAAAATTTCATCTGATACTACTTCTGGAGTATCGTTTGATGTATCAGATGAGACTTGATTTTGATAATCTTCTTGTGGATTTGTATTTTCCATCACAATTGTTCTGCACCCAAACTGAATAAAAATTAGCGATCGCATTCAAATAATAACAGTTTATAAAGAGTAGGTTGAAAACCCCACCAGAAACAGCAACGTAGTTGCATATTTCGTGCTTTAGACCGGAGAGTGTCAATCTCTCTCTACTGCCCCCAGAGCTTTTAATGTATTTTTTTCAGATGTAGTTAAACCAATCACATTTTTAATATTCATACCTTCATAGGGTCTATCCATTCTCAGGGTTTTCAAGCATTCGCCTGTTTCAATATCCCAAAGCTTGATAGTTTCGTCTTCGCTACTACTAACTAACATTAGACCATTGGGGCTAAAGGCAATTGACCGTACCGCTTTGCGGTGTCCCTGAAAGGTTTTGAGACAATTATTGGTGCTGATATCCCACAGTTTCACTGTTTGGTCATCACTACCACTGGCTAAAGTCTGTCCATCTGGACTAAAAGCAATTGTTCTCACTCGATATATATGACCTTGAAAGGTTTGTAGACATTGCCCTGTATGAACATTCCACAGTTTAATTGTCCTGTCGCCACTGGCGCTAGCAAGGATGTCTGCACAAGGACTGAATGCAACTGATAAAACCCAATCACTATGTCCTGACAAGGTTTGCAGACAAATTTCGGTACTAATATCCCACAGCTTGATAGCGTTATCATCGCTACCACTTACCAGCATTCTGCCGCAGTAACTGAAGGCAATTGTTTGTACGCGATCGCCATGCCCTACCAAAGTATGCAGACATTCTCCCGTGTACCAATCCCAAATCTTAACTGTTTTGTCACGACTGCCACTTGCCAAAAGTTGACCATCGGGACTGAAACTAACTGCATGTACCCAACTACTGTGTCCCCAAAGTGTTTGCAAACACTCTCCGGTACTTGTATGCCAAATTTTTAGGGCTGTATCGTCGCTGCCACTAGCCAGAATTTGACTTTTATGATTAATTGACGTTATGCCCTTATCTACCGTGTAACCATCTATATTTTGAGGAGCAAAGCTAACTGAAGATATCAGATTAGTATGCCCTTGTAATGTTTGTAAGCATTGTCCAGTGTTGACATCCCACAATCTTACCTGTTGGTCTTCACTGCTACTTGCCAAAATTTGACCATCTGGACTAAAAGCAACAGATAATATCCAATTACTGTACCCCTCCACAGTTCTTAAACATTGCCCTGTATGCAGATCCCATAGCTTCATTGTTTGGTTTTCACCAAGACTCAACAAAGATTGACCATCTGGGTTAAAGGCAACTAACCAAACGCGTGAAGCGTTGCGATCGCCGTTAGGCAAATCGCTATGTTCATGCAAAGTTTGCAGACATTCCCCTGTGACAACATCCCATAGCTTAACTGTTTTATCCTCGCTTCCCGTTGCCAATATTTTGCCATCTGGGCTGAAAGCAACTGCCCACACATAACTGCTGTAGCCTGGTAAAATTTTAATGCACTCACCGCTAGCTAAATCCCAGAATTTTACGTTTTTACCATCACTAGCAGTTACCAGTGTTCGTCCATCCGAATTTAAAGCTACAGATAAAACCCAGTTGATATGAGTTGTAATAATTCGTAAACACCGCCCTGTGTCAACATCCCAGACTCTAACGGTTTGGTCTTCACTAGCAGTTACCAAAGTTTGCTCATCTGGGGTGAAGGTTACGAAGATAACCCGATTGGTATGCCCTGGCAAAATTTTGAGGCATTGTCCGGTGTTCGCATCCCACAATCTCACCGTTTGGTCGTTGCTGCCACTGGCTAATATTTCTCCGTCTGGACTAAAAGCCAGAGATTGCACCCAACTAGTATGGCCTTGTAGAGTTTTCAGGCATTGTCCGGTGTTCGCATCCCACAATCTCACGGTTTGGTCATTGCTGCCACTGGCTAAAATTTCTCCATCTGGACTAAAAGCCAGAGACTGCACCCAAGCTTTATGACCATTGCAGGTAATGATTTGTTTGATGTTTGCAACTTCCCACAAATAAATCTCATTATCTATGCTTGTTGCCAGCAGCTTGCCATCTGGGCTAAATGTTGCTGATAAAACACCTCCTAAAGTTCGAGTCAAAGCCGATTTACTCAGATCCGAGTTGGCAAAGTTGACTTCATGCAAATTCATACCTTGTAGGTAAGCTTGCCAAACCGTTAAGTTAGAAAAATCATAGCCACTGAGGTCTACTTGGAGTTGCCAGAGTAAATTGAGAATATTACCAGATGCATATCCTGGTTTTAGAAAACCAAATGACTTCAGTTTTAACAAAATCTGATTTAAGTAGTTTTGCACATTCTCTCTGTTACCAAAAAAACTTAAAAGCTTATATGCAATAGGCTTGATAATCAATTGAATTTGGGCATTTCTCACGTAATCTTTGGCAGTAGCTCTGATTAATGCACTATTATTAAATAGCGCAATTTCGCCATTTTCTATTTCTTCACATACCTGTACAATTAATCGGTCAATTACATATTCCATCACCACTGGTTGTTGAGTAAATTTTCCGGTATTCTTCTCAATTAGTGAGCGTAATTGTAGTGATTCTAAAGTTTCTAAACAATTTTTGAGTGAAACATCTGGGATAATATCTGTTTGTAATTCAGAGATTGATACCCATTCTCTATTAATTGTTAGCCAGTACATTACCTGTTTTTCTAAAGCTGACAATCGGTTAAATTGCTGCTCTAATAAATCCGAAATATCGCCAAACACAATGGTTCCTTGTTGTAAAAACTCAGCAGTATTGCCGTCAAATAACTCCTGAATAGTAGTTGAGACAATCTTCAAGGCTAAAGGGTTGCCTCCATAATAATCGACCAATGCTCGACTTTGGTTTTCTGATATAGAAAAGCCTTTGTTTGCTATGATTTCCTGACCTTCATATTGCGTTAAGCCGCTTAATCTTAATGAACGAATTGGAGAGTTTATACTTTCTTTGATGCTAATTTCTCTAGGTTTTTCTCGGCTAGTTAATACTAGGCAACTTTGATGATTGATTTCTCCTACGCATCTTATAAGTTGACCATATCCTGAATATCCTGGTTGATAGCCTCCGGCGCGTTCTTCACTAGATAAAATTGATTCAATATTATCTAAAATTAATAAGGAGCGACAGGAACGGAGAAATTCCATTAATCGAGAAATTTTACCATCTAATGTTTCTGGTAAATCAATTTCTCGCTGGTGAGAAAAAAAGTTAATTAAGTCGCTCAATAGCTCATGAATTGGTGGCGCATTCCGAAGACTGCGCCAAATTATGTACTCAAATTCGTCTTGTAGAAGTTCTGCTAGCTTCACAGACAAAGCGGTTTTACCAATCCCTCCCATACCAATTAAAGTGATGAGTCGGCAGCGATCGCTCACAATCCACTGCTTTAATCTGGTGAGTTCTTCCTTACGTCCGTAGAAAACTGAGACATCAATCGCTTCTCCCCAGTCCTGGAGTTTACTAGTACTTCTTTTCTGAGTATCTATACTCGATTTTTTGTCGGTAGTCTCAAAATTTAGGTCGGCGATTTCTTTCCAGTCTAGTGCCAACTTCTGGCAGAGTTCCGCAAACGTCGCCTGATCAACAGGTTTACCAGTCAAGAAGTTACTGACTGTGGCTAAAGCCAGCCCTACATCCTCAGCCAAAGCTTTTTGGCTGGCAAAACCGTTACGTCTGATTGCCAGTTTCACCTTCCCAATGTATTCCTGACTAACTTTGAGTGATCTAGGCATAGCTTATCCAACAAAAATCACACTGATGATCAACAGCAAAAGTCAGTCGAAACCAGAAACAAGTCAGTATCTCTCAGGCGGTAACTCAGTATGCAATGAAGTTTGATGTATTTAGAAGGTCAGCAAACAAGCTAAACATTATGTTCCACAAAACTTAAATTTCCAAAAAGAAAATTACCTTTTGGTAAATTTTCTACACCCATTAGCAAGAAAGTTTACTTATCAAGCTGTATGTCGCCCCTTGATCTATTGTTTTAAGCCTATGAACATTCAATCTTTTCCTAACAACACAAGTAAAGCCGAAAAGTTAAAAGATGGTAGCCCCATAAGATTTACATCAGATCAGCATACTACCATAAATGATGAATCCGGCTCTGGCATTTTTGCTGCAAGTCAGTCATCCTTAACTGTCCCACTTTTTACGAATCTCCTACCCAACTCACGATTGGGTCTTGTTCCTGGCTCAGTGGCTTCTGTAATAGTCAAAATGCTAGAAGAGATGGGAGTGCAATATGCATTTGGTGTTTCAGGGGGAGCAATTGTCCCTTTATGGCACGCTTTGCAACATAGTTCTATTCGGGTGCTGCACTTTCGTCATGAAGCGGGAGCAGCTTTTGCAGCTACTGAAGCATACTTTGCTAGCGATAGCGTTCGCGGAGCGTGTGCCTTGCACTCAGCGCTCCGAAGGAATCGCCCTATTGTGGTGTTTGTGACTACCGGGCCGGGCATTACTAATGCTTTAACAGGTTTATTTGCGGCTCGTTGGGAGGGCGCAAAGGTAATTTTCGTCTCAGCTTCTACCTCTACATCTCAGCGGGGACGGTGGGCTTGTCAGGAAACCAGTACTTATACTATGCCGAGTACAGGAATTTTTACCTCAGAATCTCTATTTCATTATGCACATACCCTCGAATCTGATGATGAACTTCCAGAGGTCTATCGCAGGCTAGCTCTGGGTTTAGCCCAACCAGGTGGCTTTGTAGCACACTTGAGTATTCCCACCAATCTGCAAACAAGTTTAGTTAAGACAGCATTGTCACGAGTTAATCTCTGTTATTCTCCGCCCGCCGCCAGTGAAGAAACCATTGCAGAATGTGCGCGGTTGTTGTCGCCTGGGACATTTGCTATCTGGGTTGGCTTTGGTGCCAGAGGTGCAGCAGCAGAAATTCTTCAGCTGGCTGAGAGGACAGGGGCTGCCGTCATGTGTTCGCCGCGTGCCAAAGGTATTTTTCCAGAGAACCATCCTCAGTTTGTGGGAGTCACAGGCTTTGCTGGACATAGGTCTGTTTTAACTTATATGCAAAAGTACCGTCCTCTGCGAGTGCTGGTACTAGGAACGCGCCTTGGTGAACTCACTTCATTTTGGAATCCAGTCATGATCCCTGTGCAAGGTTTTGTGCATGTTGATATCGACCCAAATGTCCCAGGAACTGCATATCCAGATGTTGATACGTTCGCTATTCAGTCTGATGTGGGAATGTTTGTTAAGGCATTGCTGAAGCACTTCCCTCAGCCTCAAAGTCAAGCTGACTTTTCACGTCATGTGGAAAAGCTAACGCCAAACCTAACCCCCCAGCCCCCCGTAGGGAAGGGGGAGAAATCAAAGCCTCTCTCCTCGCAGAAGAGAGGTTTTTCGGACACCCTGAAAAGTCAGCAAAGTCAAGAACCTATGATGGTATTGCCTCGGACTGAGCGTCAACAAATTAATCCCCGAATCAATGGCTTGGTACGACCAAAAGTACTCATGGATGCAATTCAACAGGTGATCGTTGAAGAGAGCGATGCCATAGTGATGACCGAAGCGGGTAATTCATTGGCATGGGGAAATCATCTGCTGCAATTTACTCAACCGACTCGTTACCGAGCTAGTACAGGATTTGGTTCTCTGGGGCATTTCGTCACGGGTGTTGTTGGTGCAACGTTAGCAGGCAATAGAAAGGCAGTGGCCATTGTTGGGGATGGTGCAATGCTCATGAACAGTGAAATCAGCACAGCGGTGAGATACCAGATTCCTGCTGTCTGGATTATCCTCAACGACGGACGTTACAACATGTGCGGTCAAGGATCAACCTTACAGGGTTTCACAGGTATGGATGTAGAAATTCCGCAGGTGGATTTTGTGAAACTTGCCTGTGCTATGGGAGCCGATGGTATTCGTGTGGAAAGTGAATCTGATATCCAAACTGCCCTTGAAAAGGCGATCGCTTCTCCTGTTCCGTTCGTAGTTGATGTGATTATCGATCCGCACGAACCTGTCCCTATAGAAGGTCGGATTGACAGTTTGATTTCACAAGGCATAACAAATTCATAGGAAGACATTAGTGATGAAAAATTATCCTGTAGGCATTCGCTCTTTAGCATTGAGCTTTCCCAGCAACATCTGTACAAATGATTACTATCGCCAGAAATACCCAGACCTAGTTGCTCAATCCGAACAAAAGAGTTTAGCTAGACTGTTTTCACTTGATGAATCTACTCCCAGCAACGAATTTGACCAAGAAATGATGCCTTATCTTTCAGATCCCTTTCGGGGTGCTGTTGAGCGACGGATACTTGCTCCAGGTGAGTCATCGCTCACCCTAGAGTGTCGTGCCGCACAAGATGCCCTAGATGCAGCAAATTTTTCTGTAGAAGATATTGATTTGGCGATCGTTACCTCTTTCGGTACTGAGGAAATTGTTGCTGGTAATGCTGCTTTTCTCGTCAATCAGCTGGGCTTGCGCTGTGCAGCTTGGAATCTTAATTCCATGTGTTCAAGTGCTATGGTTGCATTGCAAACTGCTAGTACATTAGTGCAAGCAGGAGAATACCGCAATATTCTAGTAGTTACTTCCTGTGCATATTCTCGGCTGCTTGATGAGAGAGATACTATCTCATGGATCACTGGTGATGGTGCTGGAGCCATTGTAATTAGTAAGCTTAAAGCTAACCAAGGAATTCTCGGCAGTAAAACCGTTCATTCAGCAGAGACTTGCAGCACTTTTCACACTGAAATTGCAGAGGATTCTCAGGGTAACCTACGACTGTTTATGAAGACGGGCAAAGGAGCAAATCGAGTCATTAGCAATACATCTGCTGATTTTGTTCTCAGGTGCTGCCAGGGTGCAGCAGCAGCAGCAAATGTAACAATCGCTCAAATAGATTTCTTTATTTTTAATACGCCGACTGCTTGGTTTGCCAAATTCAGTGCCCGTATACTGGGCATAAACCCAGAACGCACCATCAATCTCTACCCCCAGTATGGCAACATCGGGCCTGTACTTCCCCTGGCTAATATGTATCATGCTGCGAGATCAGGTAAGATTCATGAAAATGACTTGGTTCTCGTCTATTCCTTTGGTGCATCAGCAAATGCCACCGCAACCGTAATGCGTTGGGGTGATGTAGCCTTAAGTCCTACTACTTCTTGCCAAGAATTTGGTATTGAGATGACTTTCGCATAAAAAGGAACAATCAATTGTTTGAGTAGCTGGACGGGGGTGTAGGAGTATTAGTTATTTAAAATCTTTACATCCCTACAGCCTATCTCGATCACCACAGAAGAGAAGTGTAAGCATTCAGCACTTCAGCGGTCAGCGTCCGACTCAAGCGTTGCCAAACGCGAACAGCGTCTCGTAGAGAAGTCAGTCAGCGTTCGACGCTCGCTCACGCCGAAGTCTAAAACCAGTTTTTAGACTGAGTTCAAGGGTTTTGCGTTGGGGAAACTTACACCAAACGCAATTAGTAATCTTTCTGCCAGAATGCTCATAAATTCCTGAAAATTGCTGATAGCTTGAAGCTACAAGCTGAATTTACATAGAAGTTTCAAATTAGGCAAGAAAGTCAATGGATTTACAACTACAAGGAAAACGTGTCCTCATCACTGGTAGTACCTCTGGTATTGGTGAAGCTATTGCTAAGGCACTAGCAAAAGAAGGAGCGAGAGTAGTGGTGCATGGTCGAAATGAAAAAGAAGCTAATCGTGTTGCTCAGGAGATTGCAGCTAATGGAGGAAAAGGGTTTGTTGCTATTGGTGATTTAGCTACTGATACAGGAGCAGATGAATCAGTAGATAAAGCTTTATCAATTCTTGGGGCTATAGATATTTTGGTTAACAATACAGGTACTTATTTCATGAGTGGTTGGATGAACTCAACATCCAGCCAATGGGTGGATCTATACAACATTAACGTTGTTTCAATGGTACGCACCATTCAATTACTAATACCGCGAATGCGAGAACTTGGTTGGGGACGTATTATTAATATGGCTAGTAGCGTAGCCACACAACCAACGCCTATGGCTGATTATTCGGCAACCAAAGCTGCCATCCTGAACTTGACAGTGAGCCTGGCAAAAGAACTAGCAGGAACAGGAATTACAGTGAATGCGGTCAGTCCTGGCCCAATTGTCACACCCACTTTGACCGAAATCATGCTTCAAATTGGTTCAATGCAGGGATGGGGTACAGACTTAAAGCAGATTGAACAGCACTTGTTGAAAGGGATGATGAGTAATCCCACTGGTCGGCTGGGAACTGTTGAAGATGTAGCTCATTTAGTTACTTTTCTTTCTAGTCCCCTTACTAGTTACATTAACGGTGCCAACTTACGTGTGGATGGTGCTTGGGCATCATCTATTAACTAGGTATTGAGTTGGGTTCGAGGACTGGGCTATTTAATTCCTTCAATGGCGAACCAGTGGAATAGTAAGATTCCCCCGTGCATATTATTAAGGTTCACTTTCAAGAAACACATTCGGTGGAGTGAGAAATAGGAATAAGTTCCAAACCAAGAGCCTGAGCTTTTTGTCGGAGGTTTTTGAGAATCAGTTCCTGGTATTTTTGCTCATAGTAGTCCATACCAGGATCAGAATATCGTCCAGCAGTTGCTAGTAGCGAACAAGTAGATGCTCGCTTTGTTTGCTCCTAGAACAGCTTCTGTAATCAATGGGGAGTGCCTAAACTCAGACTTTCGCCCAAGTTTAGGACTTACCACCCCTTGGGAAAAACCTGTCCAAAATTGGTTAGCCTTCGCTTTTTGGCGGCTTTGAGAATCTCTGTTTCACCCAAGATATTGAGCCATACCTTCCGCCTTTAGCACTTCGACACCCCTCAGTGCAAGCATTCTGATACCCTCTGGTCTAATATTTATTGCTGCATTCCCATCCCTATCGTCACCACTGATTCATCCTTCCCGAATGAGCGTGGGGGACTTACGGCGTAATAGTTAAAAATGTCTTGAATTTAACAAATATCCTACAAACTACATAAGTAATTTACCACTTAACACAAGTTAATAAATCAGATAGTTGGATCTGGAATACCCATTTGGAGTGACAATAAAAATCAGACAACATAAAACCAGACTCAACTATGGTTATGTCTGATCAAGTAAAGGGTAGTAAAAATGACTCTTTCTCTGGTTCACGTCAGCAACTACCGCCAGGCAATCTCACAACTATCCCCGGCCCTTGCGGAGGCGAAGTTGATTACTCTGTGGTTGGATGGTAAGGCGGATTCATCTGTCCAGGCTTATCAGCGTTACGTTAAGCATTTTCTGCGGTTTTTGAGAAAACCCTTGCGCCAAATTACTTACGAGGATTTGGTGGAGTACAGCACCCAGTTCTCGACACAATCTGCTAGCACCAGGCGCATTTATCTGGCGGCGGTTAAAAGTTTGATTAGTTTTGCTCACAAAATTGGTTATCTGCCCTTCAATGTGGGGATGGCGCTGAAATTGGGAGAAATACCCGATGCGATTAATGAACGCTATTTGGATGAAGCAGATATTAAACTGATGGTACGGGCGGCAGAAGCGATGGTAGGTAATGCTAAAACTGCTAAACGGCAGGCGATCGCTCACCGGAATGTGTTAATTGTGAAATTGTTGTATCAGGCAGGCTTGCGATCGCATGAGCTGTGTCAGTTAACTTGGGGGGATTTATCAGCTAGAGGTGATAGTGGGCAAGTGTATGTGCGGCAGGGTAAAGGTAACAAGTCGCGCACGATTTTGCTGAAATCAAAGCTGTGGACAGAATTGATGGTATTTAAAGGGGATGCCATTCCCACAGATGCTGTGTTTACCAGTCAAAAGGGGGGACATCTAGAACGGCAGAATCTCCATCCGATTATCAAGGTGGTGGCAGCCGCAGCGGGTTTGAGTGAGAAAGTCAGCTGTCACTGGTTGCGCCATGCCCACGGGTCACATGCGGCAGAACGGGGGGTTAATCCAGTGCTGATTAAGGATACTTTGGGTCATAGCAATCTAGCTATCACTGACAGGTATCTTAAGGCTAGACCCAATGATAGTAGTGCTTTGAAGTTGATGGATGTCTAATGTGGCAGCCATATACCCTACAAAAGGATTCAGGTCATAAGTACCTGTACAAAATTAATTTCCTATTTTTTAATCTGTATCCTTGATTGGATAAGGCACACAGGCAAAAGAGATGTGCAATTTATTTTGCACGAGTACTTACCAAAATCTCTACAATCGTTTCCTAATAAGGATTTTCGTGTATTAGCCGCAAATTTATATTCTCAATAAAAATGAGATAAAGCCTATCTTTCCGTGCCTTATTGCGAATAAGGTTATGTGAATAAGATGGAGTCAATTCTGAAACTGGCTCTGTGACTGGTGTTAAAACACCTGAATCCTTACAAATTTTTTTAAAATTCAAATGTTGGTTCTGATAATTTCCTGCTCAATTTGACTTTCAAGTATACTAAATTTAGATCAAAATTATGTTATTATGTAGTATTTATCGTAATTAAAAATTTCAGTAAGTCCAGTGCAATTTTCTTTCAGTAATAGTTGCTTTCCAATCTAATGTGATGAGTCAAGATAACTCGAAAATTCCTAATTCTAATGATAGAGATGAACTCACTACTTCTATTTTAGTAGATATTCAAGATAATATTAGACAAGTTATCCGCGATAAATTAATTCAGTATTTCCCATCTGATAATGCATTATTTGTATCAGAAGGTTCAGAAATTTCAGACTTGTTTGAAGCTATATTTAATGAAGTATGGCAGAGTACAATCTCTTCAATAGTCTCCGCAAAAGATAAAATTGATGAAAATAACCTGCAAAATTACTACAATATAATAAACAACAGTCTTCAAGGCTATAAAGAGAGCCAACAAAGTTCATTATTTAAAACACAGCCATTTGAGGCTATTCCTACAGCAGCACTTATGCTTTCAAGCATTAATTCTCAAATTAAAAAACAAGAGTCGTGGCAAAAAAATGAAGAGGGGATAGCAGTTGCACAACATAGAGCTAAAGGTAATCCCCAAAATTATATTGAGCATTATATTAGTACTCCTGGTGATGTAACTTTACTTCCTTGGAATGAAGCTCAACAGATTATTGATAAATTTGGTTTCAATAGTGTCAAATTACACTTAATATTGGCTGCTTATACAATGGAGCAGGAGAAACCTTGGGAGAGCTTATTTACTGTCAAAGGCAGTGAGTTGATAGAAAAAATTGGTTGGGATAAGCGAACTGATTTACCTAAACATAAAAAACTTCTAGAAATAGCAAAAACAGCGTTTGCCCTGGATTGTTTGTTAGTTAAAACAGTATGGATAGAAGGGAGAAATAGAAAAGGTGGTATAAATGCTAGTACCCCTGTTGGTCGTATGTGGAACATCACTATTGTGCCATCTGGTCAGGTAAATACATCTGGAAAAATAGAAGAGCCTGATGAAGTTCAAATAATTGTTCAACCAGGTGCTTGGACTAAATACTTTTTAAACCGAGCGGGAGCTGAATCGCGGGAAGCTTTATATCAGTTTGGCTACTTAGCGCAGAAAGTCTTAGAAATTGACCCCTATCACGAAGAACTCACATTAAGGTTGGCTATATATTTGACATTGGATAGCCGGGTTCGCCTTGATGGAAACTACAGGGTACAGGAGCTAATAGAAATTGCATTGCCCAAAACAGAAATGGATAAAGCTTTAGGCGATCGTTCCAAAGCTTTTAGCCTGAAGCAGCGCTGGGATAATGCTTTAAAGCACTTGCTCAACAAGCTGAACTGGCAAATTGTATTTGACCCAGAAACATATCCCGAATGGCTAAGACCAGAATATACGCAGAAACAGCCTAAAGGCTACTTTAAAAAGCTACTGGATGCCAAGCTTACCATCAAGCCCCCACACCCTATTCCTGAACTAATAGCATCCAAAGTTAAGCCAAAGGTACAACGATTACAGCCCAAAACAAAGGATACAACACCAGAAGACATTAAATTGACTGGCAGCCAAGTGAGGGAAGCGCGTATTGCCAAAGGGTGGTCACAGACAAAGCTGGCTGGCGTTCTTACCGTCTCCCAAAATTTCATCTCACTAGTTGAAAGAGGCTCGCGCCCCCTCAGCCTACAACAAGCTGCCCTTGTCCGAATGTTCCTAGATATCAAAATTTAAGTATTTATACTTGAAATAACAACTAGCCGTTTTGGCACAGTGACGCCAACTACCAGCTGGCTATCAACTTCAATCGGCTGGTTTTTGTTTTTGTTTTAACAAAAAAAGTTGTAAAAATTGGCTTAAATGCTTTGTCCTATATAGCTTTGAGTCTTAAAACAAAGACTCTAGTATCCCCTAACAAAAACTCTAGTATCCCCTAACAAACTGGCTCTGTAACCCTTGCTAAATAAGGGTTTTTTTCTTCGGAGAAGATAGATCAGTTTTCAAACACCGTTCTTGCTAATATGGCACAATCTGAAAATACTACCTACACGACTGTCTGCTGAGTGGGCAAATCACGCTTCTGAGCGTTGTTTTATTTGCGTACTTGCTAAATGCTCCGTATTTGGCAACATCAGTGGCAGCGTGGGACAGTTACAAAGAAAGGACTGCATTTACCAAGGGATTTTGTATATGGATTTAAAGATTAAACTGCTGGACTTATTCAATCAGCCTTTGTCAGGGAAGAGTTACAACTCCAAAAAAAAAGCTGGGTAGTCCGCTAGTTGCTTGGTTTCGGTAAACTACGACTCAAAAGCCTAAAAAGAGAATACCAAAAGCGGCGAGACGATTTCCAGTCGTCTCAGCAACATAGGCGAGCTATCCAACTCGTCCAAAAAAAGAAATTATTATTTTGATTTCATTCTAGGCCATGAGTCTCCTGTTTACCAACAATTAGGCATTAAACCGAGATATTTGTAAAAGTCTGCGTAAGGGTTCTGAAACTTCTGTGCGACAGGGTTTTGATAATTTCTTGCTAAAAAAACCGCGAACAGCAACGAAAAATCAGGCTTTTCAAGCCGAACAGCAGCTTTTTACATACATAGAGGCTTGATGCTAACTAGCGGCTACCCGATGACCTTTCACAGTGCATCGAGGGAAAGCCAGTCATGTATCTACCAGAAAATTCAGGCGATTTCGCCAAATCAAATCGAGCGCATTTTTCCAAAACCAAAATCAAACCCCACCAGCCAGCCTCCGAGTTGGGGAAACGCTACGTAAAATATTTTTGGCATCCTTGGAGTGCCATTGTCGCCCCAGCAACCACCTTCCTCGCCAAACCAGCCTGGAGAACAATAGATTATTACCTCCAGCCATCTCAACTGTGGGCAGCCCATCAAAACAGCAACCAGCTTGTAGGCATCCGCTTTGCTTCCACTACTCGTTACGCCACAATAGATTTAGATGCAGGAGGTGACTACCATAACCTCCCATCAGTAAAGCGCATCAAAGCCGCCCTAGAAGACATCGGCATAGTTGACATCATCCCCATTCAATCAAGCCACAGTGGTGGCTACCACCTGATAGTCACCTTTGAAAAAGAATTACCAACCTTTAACCTAGCCTGTGCCATCGAGCAAACCTTAAAAGACACGGGCTTCCAGATCCGCAAAGGGCACCTAGAAATTTTCCCCAACGTCAAACAATACAGTGAAAACGGCATAATCAACTACAATGCCATCCGCTGCCCCATGCAACCAGGTAGCGGTGCCTTATTGCTAGATGATGACTTGCAAGCAATCAGTGATTCCGTAGCCACCTTCCTTGATTATTGCGATCGCGCAGCACATCGCCAAGACCTAACCAAACTCAAAAACGCCTGCAAAAAAGCAAGAATTCGCCATAACCGAGAACAGTATCGTCAAAAAAGCGGAATCAAAATAGAAGAATGGCGTAACAACTGGGAAGAAATAATCGCCACAGGATGGACAGAACCAGGACAAACAAACATCCTCCTGCAAATCATCGTAGGCTACGGAATAGTCTTTAAAGACCTACAAGACGAAAACTTAGTGGAATACGCCATAGAAACCGCAGTAGAAGCCCCTGGCTACACAAAATATTGCCGCCACCAACATGAAATCGAAGCAAGGGTAAGAGATTGGGTAGAATGCACAACACGCCACCAATGGTATACCCCCTACGCCAGTTATCCAAAACGTCCCTTAGGAACATTTGCCAACACCTATGCCCTAGCCCTAGTCGGTGGTAGAGGAGTAAAAAAATCCACTGACAGAGACAACGTAATCCCATTTGAAAAACCAAAAAGCCAAAACCAGGAACGTAGCGAGCAAGCCCAAAAGCGCATTCAGAGCATAGTCAAAGTATTGGAGTGGGATACAGGCTTAAAAGAGGGAGTAACCGAAAGAGGAAAGCAGATAAGTGCAGAACATAAACGTCGGTTCAACAAAACATTGAGCCAAGACACACTATACAAACACAAGCACCTATGGCATCCCCAAAGGTACATTCCAGATCCTTGGGTAGAGAACAGCATAAAAGCAGCAAACAATACCCTAGGAAATAGCATCAACCTAGGAAACAGTAGTCAGCCGGAAAATAGTGCAAACCCATACTCAGAGGATTATTACGGGCAGTTTTACCAAAAGAGTCAATTCAGTAAAAAACAGACAGCCCGAAACCCTTATCCAGAGGACTATTACGGGCAGTTTACTTATATGAAGGTTTTTTGTTTACCACCTGCGGCTACAGCCCCCCAAGGGCTGGAAGCCGTAGAGGTAATTCAACAAAGCGAGGTTTGTCAAAAAGACTCAGGAGTAACCCAGGTAGTAGAAAATCGGGAACTCATAAATTTTGCTAATAGTGTTGAAATTGACTTAAATCAACCTAGCAATCAAGTAGAGAAATCGGTTTCTCTTAATATTTTACAATCAAACGAACTCAATTTCAATCAGGATTTATTATATCCTTTTGATTGTGGCGACTCGCCAAAAATAAATAATCAAAACTTATCAATGCTGGGGGATAACGGACTGGCTGTAGTTTCGACAATTACTGCCTTGACACCAGAACCACCACAAGAAATTCTCAATCAGGGGGGGCAAAGTGCAACTGTCGAATTACCGACAGTTGCACCTGTGACACCAGAATTATCACCTCAAAGTGATAACAACGGGTTGCAGGATGCATCTGTTGGTGATTCTACTAGTGATGATTCCTCAAGGATTGAAGAGCTGAAGCGAGTGACCAAATTGCGGCTAATGGCAATAAGCCATGCTAGGCGTAAAGTGCAGCAATACGGTGTGATTGTAGGACGAATCATCAGTGGTCAAGAGCGCCAACGTCTGGAGATGATTGCCAAAATGCAATTTTACCTCGATTCGGGGGAAAAATCGCTCTTTGAAGAAGCTACTGCGTGGGCAGATGCGAATCCCGGCTGGTTCCGGCCATTTGCTGAGGACGTCCTTTTCAGGCAGAGGTTAGATTGAATGCAGACCAACCAATTTGCATTTAAGATGGATTTAAAAACAGCTTAGTATATTTGAAAACAAATAATTGTTGACAGTTGCTGGTTGGCTGTTAACCGACAACTAGGAACCGAACCATCAATATATTTCTATGCTTCCCTCAGTATTTAAAACTTGCATCCCTAGAGACGAAATTTTAGCAGGAGAACTCTCTCCTGAATTATTCGCGGCCAAGTTGCGACTGGTTGTTGAAGGGAAAGCGCCCCAAGTCTACCAAGATCCCACAGCCTTTTTCGCCAACACCTTTGCTACTGATGGTTTGAAAACTTTAATCTCTGAAGTGTTCGGGCGGTTGGTAGGGGAAGCTGTAGGTTCCCCCATTATCCGACTGGAAACCAGCTTTGGTGGTGGTAAAACTCACGATGAAATTGCTCTGTGGCATATTGCTAAACATGGACGAGAGATTCCTGGACTACATCGTTTTACTGACAACATTAATTTAATACCAGACCGACCGATTCAAGCAGCTGCGATCGCTTGCCAAGACCTTGACCCAGTTAATGGTGTTTTGCATACCGATACTGGCATTACCACTTACACCCTTTGGGGAGAAATTGCCTATCAAATCGGCGGTGTGGCAGGTTACAGCTTGCTTAAAGGTTCTGATGAACAGCGAGTTAGTCCAGGTACTGTAGTTTTAGAAAGGATCACCCAGGGGCAGCCCACAGTCATTATCCTCGATGAAATTGCTACATATTTGAGAAAAGCCAAAGCTGTTAT
Organism: Cylindrospermum stagnale PCC 7417; assembly: GCF_000317535.1. Lineage (NCBI taxonomy): Bacteria > Bacillati > Cyanobacteriota > Cyanophyceae > Nostocales > Nostocaceae > Cylindrospermum > Cylindrospermum stagnale. Next base: position 270,466 of record NC_020050.1, on the reverse strand, counting down.
AGTTGGGAATAGCGACTTAGCCGGACAGGTAGTTGCTTTTTTATTCGCCCTCATGGACTTGGCAGCATCTTGTAATAACTTAGTCTTTGTTTACACCCTCGCTTCTTCCAGTGACAGTTTCGGGGAAGAAACCACCGAAATTCGGGAAACCATTTCTGCCACAGCTAGGCAAGAACGCATTCTTAAACCCAGCACGGATATTGAAATTTACAACATAGTTAAACAGAGGATGTTCAGCAGTATTGAAGGTAATGCTGCCACCAACGCTGCCAGAGAATACTTACAAAGTTATAAAGCTAGTCGGATTAATTTACCAGATGGTTGCAAAGATGCACGCTACATGGAAAGCATCGAGCAAAGTTACCCCTTCCACCCCGAATTATTTAACCTGCTAACTAAAAAAATCGCCTCCATTCCCAACTTCCAACGCACCAGAGGCGCTTTGCGGTTATTTGCCAGAGTCATACGTTATCTGTGGCAAAATGCTGACGGTTCACGGTTAACTGCTGACGGACAAAATACAGTTACCAGTCAACAGTCACCAGTTACCAGTCAACAGTCACCAGTCAACAGTCAACATTCAACAAATTGGATACCGTTAATTCATCCCCACCACATCCCTGTTGGTGTTGAGGAAGAAATCACCAGCGATTTAACTGCCCGTTTAGAACGTCCCTTGATGCGGATTACTATCCAAGCAGATGTTTATAATAAAGATGGTAGAGAGGCACACGCTCAGTTACAAGATGCAGAATGGAAAGCTGCTGGTAAACCTCCCTTTTCTACCTGGGTAGCCCGGACTATTCTATTACATTCCATCACTCAAGGTATATCTGCGGGTATTCGTCGCGCCGAATTAAATTTATCTTTGTTGACACCGGGGTTAGAAATTGGCTTTGTTGATACTGCCTTAGAAAGACTGAGTGAAGTTGCTTGGTACTTGGAAAATGATCCGATTACAACTCTGGCTCGTTTTAAAGAAGAACCATCAATCAATAAAATTATTGCCGAAGAAAAAGCCCAAGTGGGAATTACCGAGGCGAAAGACGATTTGCGCGGTCGCCGCGATGCCATTTTTGCTAATAGACTACTCACGTTAGTTTCTGCACCAGAATCACCAGCGGATGTGGATGACGTTTCTGATAGCATCGCCCTGTGTTTAATTGACTTTAATGAGGCGACTATTTCTGTAACTACCGAAGGGCCACCGCCAATGGTGGAGAAAATTTTTAATGAAACAGGTGAGTCGGGTAAGTTTCGGACATTTAGGAATCGCTTATTATTTTTAGTTGCAAATAAGCAAGAATTAGACCGAGCGATTAACAACGCCAGGGAGTTTCGCGCCATTCTGAATATTCTCAATTCTCCCAATCGCTTGCAAGATTTATCAGAAAATCAGCAAAAACAACTCAAAGATAAAAAAGGTTCTCTTGATTTAGGGGTAAGGGTATCTTTAACTAATGCCTACCGCCACTTATTTTACCCAGCTAATGACCCTGTAAAAGCTCCCAAGGGGTTGATGCACTACACTCTTCCCGCCCAAGATTCTAGCGATGTGAAGGGTAAAAGTAATCAACAGGATGTGATTTTAAAAGCACTGAAAGATTGTCAAAAAATTCGTGCTGATGATGCACCATTTTATGCACCTGCTTATATTTTGCAGAAGGTTTGGCTGTCTGGGTTAACTTATTGGACAACTAAAGCATTGAAGGAAGCTTTCGCCAAAGACTTGAGTTTAAATATACTCCTTGATGCTGAATTATCCAAGCTGCGAGATACCATCCGCCAGGGGTTACAGACTGGTAGTTGGGATATGAAGGTGGGTGAGAAGTTATTTATTAAAACTGATGAAGGTAAATTTACCCTACCCGACTCTATCGAATTTTCTGAGCGGATGGTACTTTATCGCCGGGGAATTCTGGAATTACCGAAACCGCGAGAAATTGAACTTAACGCCCAGGTGATGTCCAGTAATGATGATCTTAAACCTGTGCGGGTGCGGTGGAAGGCTTCGGGGGCTTTGACGATTACGCTTTATCAGGATGGGAATTTGGTTGTTGGGGAGTTTCGCCCTAGTGATGAGTATGAGATGGCGATCGCTAAAACCACTTCTTTCAAAATTGTAGCTGACTACGGCAACGGCGAAGTAGAGGAGAGGGAAACCCAAGCAAGCATTTTAACCTACGGTACTGGAACACCCCGCACACCTAACGGTAGTGAAAAAATCGGCGATGACTGGGATGATTTATCGCTGTTTAAAGCTAAACCGGAAGAATTTGACTGGGAGGGAACACTCAATAGTGTATTTACTCAATTAGAAGACTGTATCAAAGATAATCAAGTTCAGGGTATCAAGTCTTTGGAAATCTCTGTCGGACAGGTGATGGACTACCGCAGATTGATGACAGCTTTCCCTATGTTAATAAAGCTACCCTTGCTAATCGACCAAACGGCAACTATTACTGTTGGTGAACAATTTATCCGCTTAGAGTATCAAGGGCCAGTTAAAGGATTTCAGAGTTTTCAGGGGGCTGTTAACACTTTGCTAAGTAGCCCGGATATAAAAGCTGACGTTTCCCTAAAGCTCGTATTTGAATTTTCATCTCCAGTCGAACCAAACGGCGCAGAAATCAGTAATATCAAAGGGGCCCTAAATCGTAATCCGGTTGATAGGCTGAATTTGACGGCTAAAGTAACTTACTGAGATGCAAGAGTTTCAATTGCGAGTAGTCCCCACGGATAACAATAACTTTGCCCTGGAGTTGTATCAATGTGCTTATAAAAAAGCCGGGGAAAAAAAGCGTCCCTCTGCTAAACGCATTGGGCGTTTAAAGGGCAATGCTTTAATTCAGGTGAAACAGGCAATTTATGATTCTTTGAAGGCGAATAATTATGACCCCAAAACCCTAAGTCACAATCGCCAAACTCCTTATATTTTGAATGAGGAATCTGGGATAAATCTGGCATTATTGTTTCAGACTTTGCAACCGCTTTCTAAAATAGAACGCATTGCGAATATTGCCCAAGGGATTAGAGCCATGAGTTATGAAGAGTCGCACTACTGGTTTGCTAAGATTAGTAATGGTAAACGTAATCAGGCTTTGAAAGCGATTAGAGTCCTTTTGGGGGATTGATTTTCTCGCTGATTATAGTCTACCTGTGCGGACTTAATTTATGTGGCTGCGAATTATATTTGTCTATGATTTTTGCTACTATAGTAGCTTCTGATATTTACGTATTAATTTGAATTATGCCTAAACGCCCCGATGTTTTTATTGAAAAAATGATGCCTGTACAGGTATTAAACGAGCAAGTTAATTTTGAACATGGGGGAAATCCATTTAAAGGATTACATCGCTGGTATTCGCGTAAGCCATTATCTTTTAGTCGCGCTAGTGTGTTGGCTTCGATATTACCAGCAGATATCACAATGCAAGAGTTTGAATATTTGCTGGGGTTAGTACCGGGGAAGGAGGTAAAGCTATATAAAACGCCGCCTAATTCTGTGCAAATTAAGAAAGTGCAGGATTATTGTGAGAAGGTTTGGGGAACTCGCACACCCACAATTTTAGATGCGTTTGCAGGTGGTGGGAGTATTCCGTTTGAGGCGGCGAGATATGGGTTAAATGTGCTGGCTTCTGATTTAAATCCTGTGGCGGTGGTGACGATGAAGGCGGCGATGGAATATCCGCTAAAGTTTGGCCCAGATTTGCAGCAGGATATTGATAAATGGGTGAAGTGGGTAGGAGATGAAGCGGAGAAAAGATTAGCTGAGTTTTTCCCTTCTTTACCTGGAGAAACAACTCAATATTACTTTTGGGCGCATACGGTTGTTTGTCCTAATTGTGAGTCTGTTGTTCCTCTAAGTCCTAATTGGTGGTTAAGTCGGACTAGCAATTATGCAGGAAAAGGACAAGCGAGAAAAATTACAACTGACTGGTATGCTGTAAAGCCAATTCCTAATCCTGAAAACAAGCGAGTTAATTTTGAATTAATTAGTGGAAGAAAGGGTAAAGGGATAACTATTGAAACGACTAATGGAGAATATGACCCAGATACAACAATTACTATTAGTAGAGGTGTAGGTAAATGTCCTAATTGTAATAGTGTAATTCAAGATGAGGCTATAAAAACCTATGCTCAATCCAAAGGATTAGGACATCAATTATATGCAGTAGCTTATCGTAAAGGTAGCGGAGCATTAGAATTTCGGACACCTCAAGAAATAGATTACGAAGGTATAAAAAAGGCAGAGTTGTTTTTAAGTGAGAAAAAACAGGAATGGGAATTGGCTGGTTTTATACCTATTCAAGAAATTCCTGAAAATACTCATAGAGGGCCAGATATGTACCTATACGGTATTTATAAATGGTATGAAATGTTTAATGCTCGTCAACTTATAACACTTGCAACCTATACAAAAATTATTGATGATGCAAAATCCTTAATTCAACATGAATACGAGGTTAGTAAAGTAGAATCAATTTTGACTTATTTAAGTATTTTAATTAGTAACTGTGTAGATAAAAACTGTAGATTAGCACATTTAAATGCGTCTAAATGTGCTATTGAATCAGCCCTTGGACAACATTCGCTTAACCTATTTTGGAATTATCCCGAAACTAATGTTATTACTAAATTGTGGCAATATCAATGTGAATCATTGATATCTGATTATTCTGGAATTTGTAATTTATTTAGCAATGATTATTTCAATGCAAGTATTCCAAATTTTGAACAAAAAGCTCATAAATATATTCAAATAAAAGCAACATCAGCCGATAGCCTAACTCATGTTCTTGATAAATCTGTAGACGCTATAGTTACAGACCCACCATACTATGATTCTATTCGTTATGGTGAAATCTCTGACTTTTTTTATGTATGGCTTAGAGCAAATTTATTAAGTGTCTTCCCTGACTTATTCTTTAACGAACTTACTGACAAAGATAGAGAAGCAATTGCAAATCCAGGGCGCTTCCGCAACATGGGAGTATCTCCAGAAATTCTCGCCAACCAAGACTATGAAGCAAAAATGGCGATGGCTTTCGCTGAATACCATCGCGTATTACGTGACGACGGCGTAATGACAGTACAATTCAACCACAAAGACTCCGGCGCGTGGGATGTCTTAGCAAAATCCCTCATTGATGCTGGTTTCGAGATTACCGCATCTTGGGCAGTCAGTACTGAAAATCCCCAAAACTTGCACCAAGCGCAGAAAAACGCAGTATCCAGCACAGTACTTTTAGTATGCCGCAAACGTGACCCCAACGCCGAACAAGCTTGGTGGGATGACGTGCGAATTGACGTGCGAAATATCGTCTTTGAAAAAGCACCAGAACTCGAAAAATGCTTAACTGAAGATTCTCGTCCTGCTGCTGATAGAGTAGCAAATCCGCAACGCCGCATTAAACCCCCTGGGATAAACTTGTGCTTAAGTGCTTTCGGTTCAGCTTTGAGTGTGTTTACTAAATATAGTTCCATCCTCGACAGCGCCGGGAACCCAGTTGAACCCAAAGCAGCATTTGAAGAAGTACGTCAAGCAGTAGTCGAATACCGACTACAAAAGCTATTAGAAGGTAAAGACTTCAACGGTATCGACCCCTTAACCCAATGGTACATCCTGGCATGGGATACCTTTGAAGCGCGAGAATTTCCCTTCGATGAAGCTAGACAACTGGCTTTAGCAGTGGGTGGTTTTGATGTTTCCGATTTAGTCAAAAAACACAAACTACTCGATTCTGGAAGCGGTTACTGTAAATTACTCACTCCAGAACAACGCCTGAAAAAACGCGCCTTCTCCGTCACCGATACTGAATTTTCTGCCAGATATTTAGTTGATGGACTCCACGCTATTATCGCCCTTTACCAAGAAGAAGAAAATACAGAACCTGTTCGCAGATTTATGAAAAATACAGGCTTAGTCAGCAACGATTTATTTATGCGGACATTTGAAGTAGCGTTGAAAGTAATTCCGCGCATTGGTGATGAAAAGAAACGCATCCCCGAAGAAAAAGCGTTGTTAGATTTGTGGTTAGCTATGGATGAAATTAAAGCCAAAGTGTCTTATGTGCAACCTGAGATACCATTTAATGAAGGTGGACAATTGAATTTATTCTGATAATTCCGAACCCACCAAAACAACAACTAATCGATTAGAGTTTTTCTAAGGAAACTAAACCATTATCTTGAAAATCTATTTCTAGATGATATCCTGCCATGAGAGAAGTTCCTAGTAAAGGTTTATAACCAGCAGCTAAAACTGGAACTAATCTTTCTATGCCGTCCCATACAATTGTTGCCAAATGGATAGATAATAAAGCTTGACTACCGTCGGCTAACCTTGCTTCGGTACTAGAATACAAGGGAAGATTCATCGCACTGACTGCCTGCGGTGGTAAAGTAAGATGGTCATTAAATGCAGTATCAATGACAAAATCCAAATTAAAATCTGGCTGCGAAGGTAAACGAAAAACCACTGGAATTATTGCCCTACCATCCATTACTTTTCCATAAATCATTCAGCAGTACGCTCCATTGCACCACCAAAACTTACAGCAACATCATAACCAATCCGTATAGTGAACAATCTAGCATTAGGGTTTTTCTGTTTTAACTTTAACGCTGTCTCTACACCAGTTGGATCAATCCCATATTCACCCGTTTCTGCATCAATCACAATCATCTTACCGATATTTTCACCAGACTCGACATTTTGACGAATACCGTTTTCGTAAAACTGTTTAGCTCTTAGGGCTACTTCTTCTACAGTCCAGAAAATTGATTGCATCACAACTAGACCAAATGATTGCTTCTTCAATCATTGTAGTGTTCAGTAGTATTTATTTGATAAAATTTGATGTAGGCGTTAGCCTGTAGTGACAGTATTCTGTCTTCGCTTAAAAGTTATGTATAACTATAATCCGTTAGAATGCCTACCTTCATCGGCAGAATTACCCGATTCAGATGATACTCCTGTGGATAACGAACTGCAAATATTAATTCCCAACTTATTGTTAGCCATCTTAGCTGCAATCTGGCAAAACCGCGATGACTGGTTTTTTGGCATTAACATGGGAGTTTATTATACACCCAATAAAGGAGCCATAGTTCCTGATGGTTTCTTGAGTTTGGGTGTAGAACGGTTTGTTGGTGAAAATGGACGTTCTAGTTACGTTTTGTGGGAAGAAGAAGACATTCCACCAATTTTAGCTTTAGAAGTTGTTTCACAAACTTACAATGGCGAATATGAACAGAAAAAAATCGATTATGCAGAATTAGGCATTTTGTATTATGCGATTTATGCACCAACGCGGCTACGTCGTAAGCGTCAACGTTTAGAAGTTTATCGTTTAGTCGAAGGTAAATACATTTTACAACCAGGTGATAAAATTTGGATGCCAGAAATTAGTTTAGGTATTGGACGGGAACAGGGTACTTATCAAGGAAGGACGCGGGAATGGTTATATTGGTATGACGAGCATGGTGACAGATACTCAACACCAGAAGAACAATTGCAAAATCTGTTAGCTAGATTACAACAGCAAGGGATTGACCCTAACACACTTTAAATGATTGACTGATAACTGATGACTAAATAGCAGAGCTACTACAAAAATTAAAAGCTGATGACAGCAAACAATATTAGGCAGCAAATTGTAGAACATCTTGAAATTTTACCTGGAGAACAGGTGAAAACTCTCTTTTTAACATGGCTGACTGGTACATCCGGAGACTTAGAAGATTTTGAGCAATTACTGACAAATCAACTTACTCAAACAACAGAAGAATTATTTGACGTAGGCGAAATAGACGCGGCATTAAATTTTCAACCTCTGACTGAAGCCCAAATGGTTCAGCAGAGCCAAGCGGCGCTCAAAGCATACCGTCGAAAAGGTTCAGGAGTAGCGCACGAATGTGTGCGCGAATGGGCAGACAGTTTAGTACGTTAAGTAGGTTGGTAAAAATAAGTTAAATTAAGTTAACTAATGTAAAAACATTGAAATTAGCTCTTAGAGGTTGTTTGAAAAGTATCCAAATTGATCGAGATCCCCCCTAGCCCCCCTTAAAAAAGGGGGTAAAAGTTCTTAAAGTCCCCCTTGTCCAGGGGAGCCAGCGCGCAGAACTCTCTTGTCTCCCCCATGAGCGACTGGCGTGGATTTATGGGGATCTGCCGATGCTTAATGCATCACCATAAACTTTTCAAACATCCTCTTAGTGAGGGCTTTAGCCCTCACTACAAACCTTTAATTATTTACGTCTGTAGCTCGTTTTTGTGACGATATTCTTGTTACTAACAAATATCAAATATTTTATCAATATTCCCAACTTAAAATTAGATAACTGGTTAGAAATTTGAAAAATCTGCGTGAATATCCTTGGAAAATTAGCTACACCAGCAACACCCATAATACTATCACTGATTTCTACATTCCTGCTTTAGAGTGTGCCATTCAATATGACCGCAAAGCAGGTTTTTTTAGCAGTGCTATCTTGAGTAAAGTTGCACGGGGTTTAGGTGCAATGCTGTACAACGAAGGGCGAATACGGTTAATCATGGGCTGTCAGTTTAGCCCACAGGATTTACAAGCAATTCAACAAGGATACGAATTGCGAGACGCATTACTATCTCGGTTAGACGCAGACTTAAAACCACCAGAAAGTTTTGCCCAACTCAAACACTTAGAAATTCTCAGTTGGTTGATTCAAAACCAGTATCTCGATATTAAAATTGCTATTCCTATAAAAGAAAATGGGCAACCAGAAGATAGTACACAGCAACTAGATCCACGGCATATATTTCATGAAAAAGTTGGCATTTTTACTGATAGCAAGGGCGATAAATTAGCATTTAACGGTTCCAATAACGAATCCATCGGTGGCTGGGAGAGGAATGTAGAATCCTTTCACGTTTATTGTTCTTGGGAGGGAGGAAGGGAATTAGATAGAGTTGAAGAAGAAGTAGCTAGGTTTGAGCAACTTTGGTATGATATATCGCCTAATGTGCGAGTCTTTGAAGTTCCAGAAGCAGTGCAGAAAAAGCTGTTACGTTATGCCCCCACCACTAAACCCGATTGGAACTCTCAAGTAGAATTTGATACTCGACCAATTAATAATGTTGACAGGGAAGAGTTAACAGTTAATAGTGAGCAAAATTGGTCAACTTTTAACAGTTCACAGGTAACTGAAATAAACAGTGAACCGTCATCAGTCAACCATCAACGGTCAACTGTCATCAGTGAACAAGAACGGTTAGCATTTACTCAACTTGCCAATATTCATGAACATCCCGGCTGCTTGGACTTTTGTCTAAAATCAATTCCCATTCACCCCTGGCCGCACCAAATTAAAATACTGCGCCGCGTTGCTCAAAATTTTCCCCAAAGTTTTCTCATTGCTGACGAAGTTGGTTTAGGTAAGACAATTGAAACTGGTTTAATTTTGCGCTATCTGCTGTTATCCAAAAAAGTGAAGCGGGTACTGATTTTAGCACCTGCTAGCGTTCAACCCCAATGGCAAGAAGAATTACGGGAAAAATTTAATCTACATTTTTGGAGTTATACACAAAATTCGTTCACTGTTGACAGTTCACTGTTGACAGAAAAATACCGTCAACAGTCAACACTTCGGCAAGCTCAGTGCATCGCCGTCAACAGTCAACCGTTAACTAATCCTTGGAATACCCAAGACTTAATCCTGGCTTCTTCCCATTTGGTGCGGAGAACTGAGAGAATGCGCCAGATACTAGAAGCAGAACCTTGGGATTTAGTGGTATTGGATGAAGCACACCACGCAAGGCGTAAAAGTCCTCAAGACCGCAAGGAAACACCTAATCGCTTGTTAGAGTTGATGGAACAGCTAAAGGAGAAAACAAAATCTCTGGTTCTGCTCTCAGCAACTCCGATGCAAATTGATGCCATAGAAATTTTCGACTTATTACACCTGTTGGGACTGCAAGGACATTGGAGTTACGGTGATAACTTCTGTGATTATTTCGCTTCACTACAAGGTGCTGTCAAGCAGGAAGTAATTAATTTTTGGCAAGTTATGTCTACCGACTACTTTCAGCGTGGTGGCCAACCTTGTTCTAGGTTACAGCAGTTTTTGACAAATAGCGATCGCCAACGGCACGGCGGAGCCGAACGCGAACAGCAGGGCGTAGCCCATCGCGAACACCGGGGCGGAGTAGATCGCATTTTGGCTTATAAAATGCAAGATATATGGCAGCGGGGTAAGAAAATCTCTAATCACAAACAATTATTGGCAGATGAAGATTTCATTGCTACTTCGCGCCAATACTTGACTGTGAATACTCCTCTAAAAGACTTGATGTTTCGTCACACCCGCGATACTCTCCGACAATATTACCAGCGGGGGCTTTTAGAGAAGGATATTCCTACTAGAGTTGTGCAAGATAATGCTATTACTTTAGAACCGCAGCGAGAAGTACCACTTTATGTCGCCGTTAGCGACTACGTGCGTCATTTTTACCGATTAGCTCAAAAAGAACAGCGTTCTTGTCTGGGTTTCTTGATGACGCTGTACCGCAAGCGCCTGACGAGTTCATTTTATGCTATCAAATCATCTCTGCAACGCCGGTTGGATTATCTGCTAACTCAGCATGGAAGTGTTTTAAGCGAAGATGATTTAGCAGATGTAGACGATGCCGATGATGCAGTGATTGCTGGGTTGGAAACTTTCTTTGAACCAGTAGACCCCCAGGAGATTCAATACCTGGAAGAATTATTACACCAGTTTGAAAACACCGGAGAAGATACAAAGCTTTCCCGCTTTATTCAGATTTTGCGTCAAGAATTGACTGAACGGGAAACTGCGATCGTTTTTACCCAGTACACCGACACGATGGATTATCTGCGGGATACTTTGAAGGAGTTGTACGGTAGCCAAGTGGCTTGTTACTCCGGTCGCGGTGGGGAATTGTTGACAGTTCACAGTTTACCCTTGATTGAACAATACAGTCCACAGTCAACTGTCAACAGTCAACCAAAGTTGACTGAACAATACAGTCCACAGTCAACCGTCAACAGTCAACCAAATTGGTGTTTAGTTCCCAAAGAAGATATTAAACGGCGCTTCCGTCAAGATGAAATCAAAATTCTCCTCTGTACTGAGTCTGCTTCCGAGGGTTTGAACTTGCAAAATTGCGGTGTGTTGATTAATTACGATATGCCTTGGAATCCCATGCGGGTCGAACAGCGCATTGGGAGAATCGACCGCATTGGACAAAGATATCCTACTGTGCGAATCCACAACTTCTATTATGACGGCACTGTAGAAGCGAAGGTTTATAGAAAATTGCGCGATCGCATAAACGCTTTTGCTACAGTCGTGGGCAATCTCCAACCTATTTTAGCTCAAGTCCCTACCTTTATTGAACAGGCTGTTATGAGTGCAGATCCAGAAGAAGAGGATGTTTTAATGTCTGAATTCGATTCTGTATTAGACAGTCCACCACCTCGTCTAGCAATTGAAGAAATGGTAGCGATGGACTTGGACGCCGACTTAGCAGAAATTCAAAAACCAATTACTTCCAGTCCATTTACGCCAGAAATTATTGAGCAGTTATTCACGTCCTCAGCAATTTTAACGACCAGTGGTGTGCAGTTTGAGAGAAGGAGTGAAGGTACTTGGCAACTGAATTACAAAGGGCAGAATTACATTGTTACTTTTTACCCTAATATTTTTGATGAAATGCCTTCACTACGATTTATGAATTTTGGCGAACCCTTGTTTGAAGAGTTGCTACAAGCAGTTAACCTTTGAAAGCCCTGTCCAGATATCTAACTTTCTCCTCCGTCTGCCAGCAGAGATAATACCGTAAAAATATCGTTGGCTATGAAATCAGTAAATTATCCACTTGGATGATTTTACTGGGTGTAATTCCGTGCCAAGGTGAATATTAGAGTCTCATGCTTGCTAGATAAGCTGTCTAATAGATTATTGGTAATGGATTTAAGCACTAGAGTCATAGAAGGTTCTGGTCTGAGCATACCTATCTTTGATGGGTCTTACAATAACGGCAAGGGGAGATATTTATCAGAGCCAGAAATTATCAAAAATTCTCTGCTCGAACAAATGTTTGAGCCGGAAGATTTACAATTTCTACTACTGGTTAAAATCGAGAGTAAAAATCCAGATGCAGACCATTTAAGACCAAGAACTTTTAAAGATGGCATTCGACGCAAGTTAGTCTTCAGTTCAGGCAATAATTATTATTTTGCTGATAATTCACTGAGTAAAAATATTAGCCGCTTATTCGCTACAGAACCGGATACCGCTTGTCGCTATGGCTCTTTACTAGTTAGCAATTGCTACAAAGGCTCAGAAACATTTACAGGGCTGCGAGTTAAAATTGTGGACTTTGAAGATCCACAGTATGCTGATTACAAAACCGGAGACTGTCACGGCAAGATTTCACCTCAACTTGCCAAACAATTGGGAGGAGAACGCAATTGTCCACTTCAATTTCGGTTTGCGTGGATGAAATCTTGGGCTGAAGCTGATAACTCACAATGTCCGAAAACTAGCTTTTTATCGAAAGGAACTCTTTTACCAGATGCCAAAATAACTGATGCAGAGGGTTACGATATCATTATGGATCGTTCCTCAATCAAAGGCATTAAAAAATCTCAGCTTAAAGACTTGATACCTTGCGGTGACTATGAATTTCCCCAAGCGGTAATTGGTAATCGAGGTAACGCCAAAGCCACCAGCTACGATAATAGTTGGCAGTTTACCATTTGGTATTCAGAAGCAGCAGTCAAACAAGATTTAAGTCAACCCACCGCAGAAAAAGCTAGAGAACTAGCCGAATTGCAGCGCAATCCATTAGCACTGGCAAAATATATTATTCAACAATCTGAAAAACAACAGCGATTGCAGCAAGAGCATTCAGAAGAAGCTGTTGACGAAATTGAGGGTGATGCTAACAATCAAGCACAGGAATCTCGCTGGATTTCCTTATTACGTAGCGATAAATATGGTCAATTGATTGAAACTCCCAAATTCCGCAAGTTTGCTACCGATTACATAGCCAATCAATGGCGTGATTTAGCGATTAAGAGTGGATACAGCCACAGTTCAGGTATGGCCATGCCGTGCGATCGCTTAAATCGTGGCACAATTTGTGTACCCCACCTACCGGAAGGAGATGTAATTCTCACCCGTTACCCTATCGTTAACTCAGACAACATCCGCCTCTACCAAAACATCCACGACCCAGAATTAAACAAAACTCGCAACGTAGTTTGGATTCACCCCAAGGATGCCGAGGAATACCACCAAGCCGATTTTGACGGCGACCAATTGATGGTTAGTCCAGCCAGTAAACTGCCTAACATTGCTAGTGAAACTCTCCGCGCAGGTACACCGGGACGTTTTGAGCCAGTTAAGCAACGTCCTAAGCTGGCATATACGGAAATCACAGATGAAGAAGGAAACTTAAAATACCCTAGATTGTCTCAAATTGCGGCTGCCAGCAGTCAAAATAAAGTAGGGCTGGTAGCGACAAACATCGGGCGTGTGCAGTCCTCAATGCCCAAAGACGGTGAGAATGTGGAGCGGTTTGTCAGACGACAAAGGAAGCTGCTAAACCGTCTATTTCAGGCACTTCAGGTAGAAGTAGATTCACCTAAAAGTGCAGAAAGATTGGAAGATATCAAAGAAATAGGTGGGGAAAATTTACTCGCAGATGCCAAAAAATGGTCAGAGTCTCACCCCAGTTACTTTTTTGACTTTAAAAAAGATGAACGGCTTTATCGCTCCTTTGCCATGCCTGCGGATGCTCCTGGCTCAATTAACGTTATGGCCAGAGAAGTTGTCAATCCCTTGTGGGAACCAACACGCATTCGCAGCAGAGATAGGCATGAGTTTCGCTACCTGTTTCCCAAAGAAACATTATCTGTAGATGCTTTGGAATGGGCAGAAGAACTGAAAACAAGGTTTCAGCAAGCTAGAGACGAAATTAAGGAACGGGTGGGAGATGATAAGGAAGCCTTTAATGAAGAGTTGGGCAAACTTTACGATAGTTATAGAGCAGAAATTGATGAATTATTCACTACTCCAGAGGAGCGCTTGGAAGGTGCGGCGGCGCTGTGGCATACACAACACACCCGTCCAGAATTAGACCGACATCGCAAAGACTGTTTAAAGCTGGCAGAACAGATGGAAATTACGTTTTCGTTTGAGCACGATTATGAATTGCCCAGCGCGGCATTACCACAAGATACTTATGTTTTGAGTGTTCCGTTTGGTGCAGGTGCTATTAAATGGAAAGAGTCTTTAGAACAAAAGGGAATTAAATTTGATGCCACTATTCATCCTCAATTACCTCTGATTGAATTTGCTTTGAAAGACTTATCCCCGAAAGTATCTGAAAAATTAGCGGCTAAATTTGGTGAAAACATTAACGATTTAGATGAACTGAATATCCCCAAGGATTTGAGAATTATCCCTCCATCTGACCATAGTTGGGCAGAATCACGTCAGGATTCGGGTGTGGGTGCATTGGCATATAACTTGTTTACAGAGGAGGTATGTCAGCAGCTTCAGGATTTTCAGTTTGATGAAATTAAAGTATTGGGTATCAAATACAATGATTTTGCTAATGAAAACTTTGCTAGTAAGCAATGGAAAAAGCGCAGCGTTACTCTGGAAGTGGGAGTTTTTGAATTACCTGAATCACACCCAGAGTTTTATCGTTACAACGGTACACCAATATTACAGATTGATGGTAAAAATTTAGGCACTTTTGCGCCTGATAGTCCGAAGCTGCCCGTTGGGACTACATTTGCAGCCGTTTTGCAACCAGATGGTTCTAGTATTGTCCTGAAGGTTAATCCTGAGTCGATACAGTTGCCAGAGGTGACATTACCGGAATTTGAACCAAAGTTAGATACTGCTGGGGAGTTGAGAGCTATTCACCGCGAACACTGGCGTAAGGAAATGTTTGATAATTTAGTAGGTGCGATCGCTATTACCTACGAACAGCGACAAGCTAATCAATCTACCAGTAATGAAATTGAACAGTTTAAAATTGGTAGCCATTGGACTGCTTATGTGCAACCTAGTGGTGATTTTATTGTGCGGAATGAGGGTAAGCGGACGATTTGTCGAGGAAATATCCAGACTGGTGAGGAGATATTTCCGCTTTCAGAAGCAGCCGCAAGTGAGTTAGAGGAGATGATTTTGGAAAGAGAGCGAACTGCTGAAAGCAGCACTTCTCTACGAGACACTACGCGATGGGCTACGCCCCGCCAAAGGCGATCACTATCACTGAGGAGTAAACAGGATCTATCAAATACTGGTGATGGCGCGGTGTTCAGTGCCAAAGGCGAGGGCTACGGTCACTACAGGCATCGCAGTCAGAGTAAGGATGTAGAGTTGAACTGATGGTGCAAATCTGATATCCGCTCAAGAATTCACTTATTAAATTAGTAGTATATAATACTAAATGCCCAAAGAGTAGTACATAATAATTACACAGATTTTTGACTGAACTCCTTGTCTAGCAAAGAACCCAGGATGTAATTAATTCTGTCGGGTTACTTACTGACCACAACTGTTGCAGCAGCAATTGCGGAAAATCTGTAAACCATTGGTTTACAAAATTCGGGAACATCCAGAATTCAATTACTAAGTTAGTAGTATATAATACTTGTAACTGCTGACCACAACTGTTGCAGCAGCAATTGTGGAAAATCTGTAAACCATTGGTTTACAAAATTTGGAAACATCCAGAAGTTCTAGGTAATGAACCAACAAGAATTTGATGACGATAAATCCATCTCTAACTCTAACCAAGAATCGGCAGTAAATGCAATGGATTTACTCTTGGATGACAAATGGTTCAGAAAAAGTATCCAGGGGGAGGAAGAAGTAGGGGGTAATATTGGTGCTGGTTTAGATTGGGGTTCTGGTTTTAGCCAACTCTTGCTTAATCCCGAATTGTTTTATCGCTTAAAAACTTTGCGAATTTCGCTGAATTGGGAAGTGCGTTTGTTGCTCAAAGATTGGAATTTAGGGACTGCGACTTCTACAGCATTTGCTACTGCAAGAGGAAAATTGCTGGAAAGATTAAGGCTACCTACACCTAATATTAGAGAACATATCCAAGCTGTGTTGCAGAGGGATGAATTTTTTGGTGAAGAGTTTATCTCTAATCGGCAGGTGTTACGCAAACTGCTTGGGGTAATGTTGACAGAAAAAGATTGGGAAATAATTGCTTCAGTTGCGGCGGATGCGTTGAAGCAGCAAATTATCCCTCTTTTGTCAGACTCGGAAAACAATAATCAAAGCCAAATTTTGTAACTTTGATTTAATCAAGGTTTGGAGCTTTATTTTCTAATAAAAAATAAAATTTATAGCCCAAAACTGAAAACTAAATCCCCGTAAAACTTTCAGGTATTGCATTATCCAAAACTGACAGAAGAGGGTTATGCAACAGGTTTTAGTTGAGAGAATTTCGGCATAGTAATATTATCTTGACCTAATTGCTGACAATAACAATAAAATTGATGTTTTTTATTTATAGTGGATTTCTAGCTAAGAATCTGAAGTTTAGCTTCATCAAACACCAAACCACGACGGGCAAAATATTTATGAATGTTGATTTGCACAAATAAATCTTTGAGTTCTTCCGCAATTTCAGTCGGCGGATGTCCTGATAAAGCGACTGCAATTAAACGCTCCGCACTATGTATTTCACCACAGTCAATTGCTAAGGTTGCAGCACTACGATACAATATTGAACGGGTTGGTTCTGCTGCAAAATCACTTGCTATTAATTCTGCCGCTAATCGTTCTTTTTCAAATGCTTGTCTGGATAATTGGGAGGCTAAATCTAAGTTACTTCTAAGTTTAGCAACTTGTGCCATTTCGGCTAAATCCATAGCTTGTTGATGTAACTCTTGAATCTGACTCATTTTTTTACTATGAATGCTAAAGGGTTACTGAATTCAACAACCACGATGTAAGCTGGGAGTGTGCCATCTGTGGGGCTGACTTGCTCAAGTTTCTGTTTAATTCTAGCTTTTATTCGGCTGTCGTCGCCTTTACGGATGCCTGAAACTTCCAACCGAACTGCATTTTGAAATGGTAGTTCATTGTTATCACCTTTTTTACCTAACCAGTAATCAAATCCTGTTCCTCTGCGAGAGCGTTCGATAACTGTATAGTCTGTAAGTTCTTGTATAATTAAAAAGGCAATTCCATAAGCTGCCTGTTCTGTAGTATATTCGCTATCGTTCCAACAGCGCCGCATTTGGTCTGTTACGTCTTGCCAATATAGTTGAAAAACAGCGGTAAACTCTCCTTTGACTGTGAGTTCTATACCCTGAATATAACCTT
The DNA here is from genome assembly GCF_000317535.1 of Cylindrospermum stagnale PCC 7417. Classification (NCBI taxonomy): domain Bacteria; kingdom Bacillati; phylum Cyanobacteriota; class Cyanophyceae; order Nostocales; family Nostocaceae; genus Cylindrospermum; species Cylindrospermum stagnale. The sequence goes on along the minus strand of NC_020050.1, from coordinate 253,096 downwards.
GGTTGTTTAAACAGACAGCACAGGCTTCTGCTAATGTTGCACCAAAGGCTGGAGTGATAGCAGGTAATCCTTGCTCAAGTTTGGTAATTACCAATTCTTTCGAGGTTGAATTCATCAGTTAATGAATATTTTAATCGTAACATTCTAAACTAAAGTGCGATGGCGCAAAGCACCCGCTCTTTGCGCCATCACTTTTGGGGAATTTTGAGGTAGGGCGACCATACAACGATACTGAAAAAATTTACTAGTAGAGAAGCATTAGCGTAGGTAGTTCACTAGCCAACTGGACAATTTATAAATAGCCATTATGTCTATGTCATCTTATAAAAAGCCTTGTTAGCTTAACTACTAAGGCAATCAGCTTTGAGTACCTATGGCTACCAAAACACTGACCAAACCTCAGCGAAAACAAACCTCTCAAACTCGCTCATGGGAAAACCTGACAGATCGCCGCAAACTCCGCCATATTGAAAACACACTGGATAAAGCGATCGCTGAATCACTTCAGGATGATTCTATCCAATCCCACGAAGACTTTAAAGTATGTGTAGAAAATTACAGCCAGGAATCAGGTAAAGCCCCTATCACAGTAGAACTCTGCGTAGGAGGTGGGGATGATGATGAGATTAGGGGCTATCGCTTCTACCTAACCAGTGATCCTGGACACAGAACCAGTGGTAAATACCTGATTAAAAACCTCGAAGGAATCACTAGCAAGGATGAAAACTACTTCACCCCTTCTAACATTGCGGAACTTTGCGGTTTTGCGGAAACAGAACTTGATGATTTGGATGATGAATTAGAAGATAACCTACTCGATTTAGATGAGGAAAACGAAGAAATAGATGAAATTGACGACGAACTAGACGACCTGTTAAATGACAATTCAAACAATCAACTTGACGACCTAGAAGACTTAGATGAAGAAGACGAGCCATCTCAGGGTCGTGTTAGCGTAGCCCAAACTAAAACTCAAGCCAAAACCTCAACTAAAAACCAAAGTAAGTCCCAACCCAATACACAAGCTAAAAATCAAGGTAAAACCCAAACCAAGACACAAACTAAAACTCAGGATAAAGCTAAAACCAATAAAACTGCCGCCAAAAACTCCAAATCCAGAGAACCACTAGATGAAGCTTCGCGTTTAAGTGCCACAGCTGCCACCAATGGACGAGAAGTAAATGGTGTAAATTTGGCAGGATTAACCGGTCAACTGGCAACTTTGGGAATTGTTGTGGGACAGGGAGTTTTGGAACAGCTAGCAGCCGAAGCCGATGCCAAGCGGCTGGAACGAATTTTCAAAGAACTACAAAGGCAGAATGACCGTGTAGATAACATAGCCAGCCGCTTGCAGGAAGCAAAGCCGGACTCCAATGAGTCTCAACAAAGGTCTCAAAAGTCTCAAGATTCTCAAACTACATCTGAGGAGTCAACCGCAGAAAATCCACTGGCTGTAGCTGCAACCAAAATCGGCTCTAAAGTAGACAATCTTGGTGGCAAATTAGACCCCAAATACCAATCTCAACCATTTGAATTAGATAAGAATGCCAGCGTCAGCGAACAGCTTGACCAAATAGAAGCTTACCTGAAAGTTCTCTCCAAGCGACTTGACCGTTTAGAAATGGTAGTTAGCCGATTAGAAAAACAGATGGTAGCACAACAAAATAATTCTACTGTTGCCGAGTCAGAAGCTGCTGAAGAAACTGTTCAACCTAACTCTACTAACCAACCACCAACCGAAGTTGACATTTTAGAACATCTAACGAAACGCCAAGCCCAGCAACAACAAGCTGCTTGTGCTGATGCTTTAGTTGGGTTTGCCAAAGTTGCTGGTGAGTTATTTGACCAGTCTCCCCAAGATGGTATTGCCATTTCCAGTAACAAAACTTTATGGGTAAAAGAACAGGGTAAACAAGCAGGGATGTCTGCGGTGGGCGTAGCGATCGCCCTAGAAAATACCCAAGGTGAAACACTCTTTGCTGGTACTCGTACTCAGGGAGAGTGGGCGATCGCACAAGACAATCTCAGCCCTGATGAAAAGACTGGTATCTGCAAACTGCCACAGTCGAAACAAGAATATGCCCTCAAAGCCAGCGCCCAAGCATTGATTGACAAGTTCCAGGAGCAACTACCTGACAAATTTAACGGCGATAGTGAACCAACATTTCCCTGGACTGAACGGGGCAAAGTTAAATACGAGTTTGAAGTGGTGAAACTGCCAAATGGCACACAGCTACTTCAAGGATTTAACCCCAATCGTAACGATGAACAAGTACTTGATGCCGTTTTAGTACCAGGGCAGCCCCCGGAGATTTTACAGTGCAACATCCCCCTGCGTGAAATAGAAGCGGTACTAGACAATCAGCAATCAACTCGCTCTACCCAAGCCCAGCCCGACAACGATACAGCAAGACAACGCCAAAAGCAAACTAAAACCAAAGCCAGCAAACAAGAAATGCAAGTTTAATTTTACCGAGAAGAGAAATATGAATAACACCAAATCTCACAATTCTCAGTTTAAACTGCTGCCATATCACAATTTTTCAACCAACTTGAAAAAGCTGAAAATCACCCGCACTGACGTACTTTTTATTTTCATATCTCTGGCAATTGGAATTTATTTGTTAGCTACTAAACCCATATTCGTCACTATTTTGGGATGTGTCTGCATCGTATTTATGAGCATTTGGCACATAATTCGGGCAGTACCAATTTTAGAAAAATATTTGGGGACAAAAATCCGCTTTTGGCATATTGTTACCGCCATTATCGCTGTTACTGCTGTACTTGATACCTTTGTAACTCCAGCCCAGGCTATTTTCTTAAGTGGGTTGGAAAACTTCTTCAATAATCTAGCCCAACAAACTTCCCAAGCAGGCGGCGGTTCTACTGATAATCTAGATAACAATGTTGTTAGCTTGATTTTCAATCTAATTCGAGGTGTCTTCTTGCTACTGGTTGCTGCTGCTTCCCTATTTGCCTACAACCAAGCACAGCAAGGTAATGACTGGCGACCAATTGTCACCCAAGTCGGCCTAGCGTTCTCCATCGTCATTGCCATTGATGTCATTACTTTCATATTTGTCGGTAACGGCACAGGAACAACAGGCTAATCCTCCCAGATTGCTCACATATCAATCAGCTACAGACTAGTACAACTTTGATATTCGTCGGTAACGGCACAGGAACAACAGACTAAAGCAATTTTTCTTTATTTTGAATTTTGAATTGCTTATCCTCCCCCCGCTTACATTTACTTGTCATTTCTTGGTTGACAGACTACTAATGCAACACCAGAGAATTGCACAAATATGGAACGAGACAATCGAGAATTTATCAAAGTCAACCGCATTCTGGGTAAACAAGCCAGCATTGGGCCAATTCCATCTGAACAGCTAGTCCCTTGGATTGCTATCATCATAATTTGCTATGTTCTCACCAATGGTTTACTTAGTTTGGGTATGGGTTGGTTCTTCACCACCTCCTTCTGGCTAATCGTCAGTTGGTGGATTCTGACAGGCAACCAACCCCATCAGTTTTTAGATCGATGGCGTAGTCCACCGGGAACAGAGTGGTGCAATGGTAACAGCATTTACATCTCACCGATTCCTGAATATCGACCTACTTGGGTGCGTCGGCGCTACGGAAACTCACAAGTGCAAATCCGACTCAAGCCGCTGATTGTACCGAAACAGTATGGAGGCAAAAGCAAGTTTATGCCATTCCAAAATGAAGTAAATATCTGCTGTATTGCAGAGATTAAAAAGGATGACCGGGAAGTTGCTGCCCTGTTGCTGGATAAAGGTAATTCTCAGTATCAACTCGTGTTTGGGTTTCGCATCGCTGGACTGCATGACATACTGCATGAAAATGAAGTCAGCCAATTTGCCCTCTCTATCGAAGAGGGTTTGAAAGAACTACCCCCCGGTGAAAAAATTACCTTTTGTACAGGCTGTTCTAGTGATGATACTGAGTCATATCCCCTACCTACAGGCTCCACCAAGGGAGTACCTCACCAACGACAAACCCCACTTATTGCCCTAGCTGACGATTGCCACCTGAAACCTGTTTCTGTACTGTTTCGCAACGAGCAATTGCGGGTGGAACAACTCAAGGAAGCAGGTTCTCGCCAAATCTGGAGCCAAATCGCCTTCTGTACTTGGACAAGCGATGATGATTGCAGCTACAAACACAAGGACTTTGTGGGTGGACTGATTGAAAAATGCAGAAAATTTGGCTCTTGGGCAGTTGAACAAATTACAGGGAACAAACGCATTTATCAAGAGGAGTTTTTCAAAAAGCTGTTATTGCAAGGATTTCAACAAGGATTCATTCAGTGGGAATTGCTGCTCAATACCAAGATTGGCTTAGAAGTAACACCTTGCAGTGCTACAGATTTATGGCAATGGCTTTGGAATCGATTTAATGAGGGTGCTGCACCTCCTATTCCCCAAGTGATTACACTGAAGGAGACTGAGACAGGACTAGAACTAACTGAAACCCTAACCACCGATAAACACATCTGTACATTACTGATTGAAGGACAACAGGGACGTTCTGCTTGTCCCGAACATCGGGGAGATAATGACCGAGTTTACCTCACGGGTAAAGGCAAGGTTTGTGGAGTCATGGTTGTAACAGATCCCCCAGTTGGTTGGTCTAACGCCCAAGACCAGCTAAAGTGGGTTTGGAAAATCCTTGCTTCCAGCTATGTCCACGATACAGAAGCTTGGATTGAAATCAGCCGCAGCAATGACTTCTTAATCCAGGACAACCTGGCACGTCAGGCAAAACAATCCAAAACAGCCCGCACTTTAGCCATAACCAAAGGACAGGGACGGGATATAGGAGCGGAAATCAAACAGGAGGAATCCTTTGAAGCCCAGCGACGAATTTACGAAGGTACAAAAGCGTTGCACTGCGCGCCTGTATTTCTAGTTTACCGTCACAGTGCCCAAGAGTTAACCCACGCCTGCAATCTGTTGGCTAACAGTTTTGAGACTGCCAAAGTAATTCGAGAGCGCAATATAGCTTGGGAGATATGGCTGCAAACCCTGCCGATTACCTGCAAATGGTTGCTGCATGGAGGCAATCTCAGCGAACGCAGAATAACTTTAGATACCCATACTGTGGCTGGGATTATGCCCCTAACTGTCCCCAAGGACATTGATAAACGGGGTGTGGAATTCCTTACCAGTCGTGGTGGTAAGCCAATTTATGTTGACTTATTTCACCAACAGATAGGACGCGCTCTAGTTACAGGGACTTCTGGCTCAGGGAAGAGCGTTTTGGGATGGCGCTTTGCTTTAGAGGCATTAGCGAACAATATTCCTGTTGTTGGTATGGATATTTCTGCCAGTGGTAACAGCACCTTCAAGACGGCGATTGAACTTTTAGGCGAACAAGGAGCATATTATGATATTGCCAGTGGTAGCAGTAATCTGCTGGAACCGCCAGATTTGCGACGATTTGACAAATCAGAACGGGAAAGGCGTATGGAGTCTTGGAAGGACTTTATTCGCAAGGCATTGGTGGCGATCGCTATGGGTAAAGTCGAAAATCCCCATTTAGCTCAACGGGTTGATGCTTTGTTGGTCAAAGCTTTGGACGTATTTCTCAAAGACCCAGAAATTATTGCTCGTTATAACCGAGCTTTTGAGATGGGTTGGCGATCACCAGAATGGCAACAGATACCCACGCTACCAGATTTTGTCAAGTTCTGCACTAGAGAACGTCTCAATCTGAGATCCTTTGAGGAGATTGACCGACAGGCACTTAATCAAATTCAAAATCAGGTGAGTGCGTTGTTGTCGTCGAGGTTGGGGAAAGCGATCGCGCGTCCCAGCACTTTTTCCCCTGAACCAGCGATTAAATTTTTCGCTCTCAGCGGATTGAGCAACGAGCAGGATGCTTACTTGATGGCGATTAATGCCCATACTGCCTGTATCCGCAATGCCCTATCCCACCCGAAAAGTTTGTTTATTGGTGATGAGCTTTCCGTATTGTTACGTAAAGATGGCTTTGCTCAAGTTATAGGTGAAACTTGTGCTACAGGACGCAAAGAAGGCATTGCTGTTCTGCTACTGTCCCAAGACCCGGACACCATTTGTGAGTGTGCGACAGGCGCTCAAATCATGCAGAACATGACCTACCGGATTACCGGACGTATTACCAGTAGTGGTGTTGCTTCTTTCCAACGGTATCTGGGCTATCCCGTCAATATTATCAGTCAGAATGCGACTGAAGCATTTCTACCGCGTATCAGCGACCTTTATTCCTGCTGGCTAGTAGAAACAGGTGGTAGATTCTGGCGTACCCGTTTTTACCCTGGAGAAATGATGCTGGCCAGTGTTGCCAATAACCAAGATGAACGGGAAGCACGGGAACGAGTGATGGCTCAGTATCCAAATACCCCCAAAGGCAACTTGTTAGGACTGAGAGCATTTACCGATGCTTACATTCCTGCTTTGAAGGAAAACAAGAGTTTTAAGCATATTGGTCAAGAGATACATCAAAAAAGAGCATTGCGCGATAGGCTATGTCCCGGGATAAGTCCTGCGGACAGGCTCCATCAAAGCGGAGCGTCTTTGGAAGGAGAAGGCAATCGCCGAGAGAGTAACGATGGCCAACAGGCTCAAGAACGCCTGATTGCAAGTTGATATATCTAGAAACTGCATTAACGAGGTTGATGCTCTCCGACTGTCGCGGACGAAAATTCTTAAAGAATCTCTTTAAAGGCTGAGTCAAATGTCTAAAAGCCAAGTGGCTTCCACGCATCCCAAGGAGTTTTTTGTGAATCATGAAATCTAAACTTACCTTTATCAGATTAATGGCACTGATTCTAATTTTGGAACTTGGTTCTATCGCCAGTCCAGCGATCGCTCGCACTCAAGACGACGGTCGAGATCCAGTAGCTGCTGCTATTAGTAACAAAACTACTGGTAGTAGTATTTTCACCTCAGACACAGCATCTCAAATCAATGATTTTGTGGGAGATGTCAAAAACTTTGTTCAAAATGACCTATTTAATCCTCTTGGCAATCTGCTCAATTCTGCCTTGGGTGCAATTCAAATTCCAGATTTAAAAAAAGTTTTGGCAGGAATCATGAACGGTTCTGCCAACAACGACCCTGGTGCCGTGCTGTCTGAAACTTTGGAAAACAAAACCAATGGTCAAAGCTCCTATGGTATCCGTGAAGACCTTGGTAAATACGCTACTAGAACAGTTGCCACAGGTATCGCTAATCAGGCAACTTTGAGCCAAACAGCCCAAAGTCAGATAGCTGAAATTAAACAGGCTACTCAGCAAGATACTCAAGAAAACGTCAGCTTGGGTGAGGAATCCCAAAGTTTAGATGTTACCCAACAGATTTTGCAAAACCTATCCCAACAAACTGCCCTTAATAGTCGTGTCAACGAGCGAATGCTTCAAGAAGCCCAGCAAGCACGTATTGACAGGGCATTGAGTATAACCATTACCGCTCAAACAGCCAAGGAACTTTCAGCCATCAATACTGCTGATCGCCGTAAAAGTATTTCCGCAGGTAATGCTGCCACTCAACAGGCGGGGTTATTGATCATGCCTGGTGGCATTACCCTTGGTTCTGATAAGCAGTAGCTGTGGCATCCACTCACACTGATATTCAGTAGAGCGAAAACTTTTGTGAGTTGACGAAACAATGAGGGTTTCAGCCGATGTTTCTTTCTTTTGACGATCACGTGAGCCTACGGCGGGCGCAAAGCGCCATCGCCAGGACATAGGGCGAAGCCTTGGGAAAAACCTGACCAATTTTGGTAAGCCTTCACTAGAGGGCGGCTTTTAGAATCTCGTTTTTACCCAAGATATCGGGTTATGCCGCTCGGCGCGCCGAGTCTGTGCATCTAACGACTAGATTGTGGATAAGGCTGACCAATGAAAGGATAACTTTAATGAAACCCTTCCTTTCGGGACGCTCAGTGAAGGGGTTCTGCTTTGCAGTATGAGACAGGGAGCAAACTTATCTCCTCGCCTCAGGCTGTTTTGAATCGTATTTTCTGCGTAAATCCTGTCAATTTTAGCTACCAACGCTAATGCTTTTGACGCTCATGGTGCACCTAATTGCTCAATCACCCCCAATCACAGGCGGAGAATCTGATGCCCTAGAAATTATCTCCAGTTCTTTAGAACTTTCTCGTGCCACAGTTGAGTCGTGGAATACCGTCTGGCTAGTTACTTTAGACCCTCTCGATTCGGCATTATGGATTGGTTTAATCAAATTGGGCATCACCTTGGGAGCCGCCAGCATATTATTTGTAGCGTTGACCACTGGTAAAGAAATCATTGAAAAGCAATCATGGTCAGAACTGGCATCTATCTTTGTTTGGCCCTTAGTGATTATGATGTTTTTGGGGGCCAACGGCAATGTACTGGCAAAGAGTATTACTGTTATCCGAGGCTTTGCTTACAACCAGGTGCAAGAAGTTCTGAAATTGCAAGTTGGTGAACTAACATTTCGAGATGCTATTACCAATGTAGCAATTAGCAGTATCGCTAGACAACAGCTAGAAAACCTCTATAGCGAATGTCAAGGAAAAGTCGGTACAGAGTTAGTTGAATGCTGGAACTCAAAACAAACTCAGGCACAGGCCATTGTTACCAAAGCTGAAGAGGAAGCTAAATCTCCACTGCAACCATTACGAGATTTTGGTAGTTTTCTCTGGAATAGAACTTTACCTGGTCAAATCGTTACTGCTGTTCAGTTTGCCAATGATCCAGGTAGTGTATTTCGAGATACTGCCATCCCGATTATTCGCTTTATTCTCTATTCCCTACAATGGGGATTTGTGAATATTTTGGAAGCTGCCCTATTACTTACTGCTTTATTTGCACCAATTGCAGTTGGTTTATCGCTGCTGCCATTACAAGGTCGTCCTATTTGGGCATGGCTGACAGGGTTTATTTCCCTGTTTGGTGTTCAACTTGGTTACAACATTTTAGTGGGTTTAGCAGCCGTCGTACTGGTGAAGTCGGGCGCTGAATTAGCATCTGATGTAGCATTTTTATGTTTCCTGAGCATCTTTGCACCAGTTTTGGCGGTATTGATAGCTGGAGGTGGGGGAATGGCCATTTATAACGGCATTTCTGCCAATGTCAAAGGCTTAATCGATATTTTTAGCAGTGCCATTGGAACTGCAACCAGTATTGCGCTACTCCGCAGAGGGTAATACCGATTTTGGATTTTAGACTTTCCTGGGTCACGCTACGCGTTGGCGGAAGCCTGCGCTTTGCGCTTACGTCGCTAGCGCTCAGTCGAACGATTTTGGATTTTGCGGAAAGTCTGTAGCAAGATCCCGCAGGCATCAGAACTTTTCAAGACGGATTAAAAACCTTTAACACAAGGCTGTTCGGTGGATTTTCAAACAATACTATTTATGCCAATTTGGTATGACTCTGCAAATTAAACGACTTCAAGCTCCACTGCTTCCAGAAGCCAAAAATCTTCTGGCAGTTTGTTTTCTCTGCCTAACTGCATTTAACGGGTTGATATTTTTGTTGACTCTATTCACCGCTTTCAGGGTCAATAAAATTGCCGATCGCAAAACAACCTTCGCCCAGTTGGTAAATGGTGAAACAATCTACATTTCCGAGCAAGACCGCAATTGGCGTTATCCAGCAGTCATTCAAAAGGTAGTTAGTGACTGGACAACCCTAACATTTAACTGGGATGACAAACTCACTGGCACTAATCAACCAGACCAAGGCATTCAAGTTGGTAGAAATGGGCGCATTCCAATCAATGCTTGGTTTGCTTCCCTGCTGCTAGAACCGGAATTCGCCAAAGCTTCTTTACCGAAGATTGCCGAATTAGTTCCTAATAGCGTCTTTTCCGGTCAGCTGCGTAGTACCACTATTATTTCCTATCTGTCAGAACCGAGAGCAATACGACTAGGGGAATGGGAAATAGACATGATTGCTACCCGCATCTTAGTTGACCGCACTACAGGTAGAGATGAGCGTATTCCTTTTAACCGCACCTTTACCGTCCAAGCAGTGGAAGTTCCCCGTTCTCCTTTAGGGAAAGATGCCCCCCTGGTAGAGCAGAAAATTTATGAATTGCGATCGTCTGGACTGCAAATTACCAAAATGGTTGAGTTCAATCCTCAGCAACGACGTTAATTAAAGCAGGATTTACGCATAAGGTACGAAAAAATAGGAATTTTGTTTGGAGGCATAGTGGCTTCCCTGGCGATTCAAAGTTAAGACATGGAAGGATTTACGTAAGTCCTAACAACTATTCGGATATTATCGCTGGAACCCCGATGATTACCTTCATCTGTGCAGCCTGAAACCCTGATTCCTTTCGTGCATTCACTCAAAACTACCCGAACCATTGATAAAGGAAAAAGGTAGAATTATGACCAATTCAAATCAAAACCATGAATTCGACTACCTGAACGAAAATTCTGCTGAGTCTTTGCCGGAATCCAATACTACTAACGGCAATCATCGTTCTACCCAAGCCACTGTAGTTGCTGATGAGGATATCAGTCCTGAAGAGGAGCAGTTGCTGGCAGGTTATAACCCTACTGCAAGTCAGCTTATTTCCGAAGAATATCGCTTGAAACAAGATGCAGAAAAAGCGGTAGAGCGACCATTAGCAGAGAAACCTAGTGTCCGTCTTGGGTCAGTAGTTGCTTTGGTGGGAATCGTTATTGCATCTGGCTCACTGCTCTGGTTTGGATTTCTTCAACCCAAACCTCCTACCAAACAAGCAGTGAAAACTACTAATCCCTCTCCAACTACCGAAACAGCTTTAGACGAATCTGCGGAACTGAAAAGCAGATTAGCGTTTCAAGACCAACAGCAACAACTGAAAGTAGAACCTGTTGCGGCTAAATCCCCGACTCCAACCCTACAAAATCAGCCCAAACCAACGCCATCTTCTCCTCGTGCAGCACCTCAGACTTTTGCACCGCGCACAGCTGTTGCATCACGCATAACACCAATAACTCCTGTAAGAATTTCTCAACCTACACCCCCGTCTGTACGGTATAACTCTCCAATTCCTGTAAGAGGTTTTCAACCTGCACCCCCGTCCGTGCGGTATAACTCTCCAACTTCTGTAAACTATAAAGCTTCACCACCAATACGACAGCCTGAAAGTAATGTCGATCCTTACCAGCAGTGGAATCAACTAGCTAGCTTGGGACAATTGCAAATCGGTAATTATCAAGCCGGTGAAACTCAAGAAGAATTTGCAGTAAAGACTCAAACTCCAACAGACTCAAAACCAACAGCTAGCGCATCCATTACCACTCCCCAAGACCCTGGTATTCAAACAGTTTTAATTGGCTCTAAAAGCTCTGACAGTAAAACTAATAACCTGACTCCAGGAATGCTAGGTATCCTTAACCGCACCCCTGTAGCTCCAGCTGATCTCAATGCAAGTCTAGCCAATTTCAATGCAGGGGGAATTAAAGAGGTATCACTGGGTACATCAACCAAGGGGAGACTTATTATGCCGATGATTTGGGATGAAGGAGGCAATAATCCCAATGACCGCTTTGCTGTGGAGTTAACTAAACCTCTAAAAGCAACAGATGGAACGGTGGCGCTCCCGGCTGGTACTGTTTTAGTGGCGAGAACCGCTGCGGTAGGTAAAAAAAATAATTTGGTATCTGCTAGTGCGATCGCTGTAATTTACCCTGATTCCCAAGGCACAGTCAAACAGGAAACCATTCCGGCTGAGACTCTGTTAATTCGTGGTCGAGATAAGCGACCATTAATTGCTCAAAAGCTAAATGATGTGGGTTCAGATATTGCCCAACAAGATTTATTAGTAGGATTGCTTAGTAGTTTGGTTCGTGTGGGCAGCATAGTGAATCAACCCCGCACTCAATCTAGCACTGTTGTCTCCAGTGGTACTTTTAACCAAAGTACTGTTTCTAGCAATTCTAATCCTCAAATTTGGGCAGCTGCGTTGGAAGGGTTTTTTAGTCCAGTCAGTGAACGTCTGTCTAGGCGTTCTGACCAAGCAGTGCAGGAATTACTACAACGTCCCAATATCCAGTTTTTACCTGAAGGGACAGAAGTCTCCGTTGTCGTCAATAATTTTTTGAAAGTTGAACGATGATACATATTTGGAATCGAGTCATAAATTCAAAATTCAAACCAATTGGAATCGAGTCATAAACTGCATCCTAGCTTTTGAAATTACTGGAACAGCCTGTAAGTCAAAACTTCTAGTCCAAAATCCTTTTATTAGTATGAAAATATTTGCCACTCTTGTTATTGCTAGCACCGCAATACTATTTGGGGTGACGATACCTGTTGTACAGGTAAAGGCACAAACTCCTGCATATCGCTTGATTGAACGGGATACTGCTGCAAGCAATAGGATTCAGGTTCAAGTTACTCCAGGACGTGCTACACCTATCAGCTTCAGCAAAACTGACGAGGCAATCGCTTACATTTTGGTAGCAGACACTTCACGACTGGTCTACACCACAGAGACAGATTTAAAAAGTGGACGCGCTACAACCATCTTTCTGAGAGCAATCCAACCGCTAAAGTTTCCAGGAGCTACCACCACTGCCATTACTAACTTACTTGTCCAAACTGTAGACCAAGCAGGACAAAAGCGACTTTACAACTTCGATATTATTCCCCAGCGTCGGAATACTGGGTATGTTGGTATTCAGATTGCCAATGCGATTGCTGGACAGCAGACACTATTAATAGATAAAAATCGCCGAGCTACAGTGGATGATATTGAAACCGGGCTGAGAATTGCTATTAATCGAGGTTACACTAACAAAAATGATCCAGTTGTCTCTAAAATGCAGCAGGTTTTAGCCCTGTTGCGAAATAGCAGAGTGACAATTCCAGAAGCAGCTACATCTGTTGGTGTTCCAGTTGAGGTTATTTCTGAATTAGGAAGAATGGCACTGGGTGAACGGCTACTCAGACTGGTACAGCAACCCTAGAGTTATGCAATGGGGAAAATAAAACTAAACAGGATTTACGCTTTCATCATGAAGAAACAAACCGCAAAAGACGCACGCGCGCAGCGATGCCCAAAGGGCTGTAGGACACAAAGGAATAAGGGTTTGAGAGAGTTCTTGCGTAAGTCCTACCAAAGTCAACAACTCTTAAATAGTTGACAATTGAGTTTAAAAAGCGTGTTGAAAGCTTCCATGACTTACAATGGAGTAACGTTACTCCACGATTTTCCTAACTCTCTTAGTTTATGAAAAAGAAAGCGGTCAAAAGAAAAATTCGATTAGATATTAAGTCTAATGCTGGTGGAACGGGTAAAACGACCTTAGTAACTCATCTAGCATATATGCTGGGGGCCAAAGGTTATTCAGTCACGGTCATTGAACTAGATCCACTAGGTTCACTGAAAATCTTCACTGGAGCCTTTTCAAAAAATCAAGATCCTCCTCCTGAACAAACCCTAGCAGCCGTTCTGAGAGATGACTTTAAAGGAGATTATCCCCTTTTCCCCATTTGGGATAACAAAGTCAAGAACGTCAACGTCATTTTAGGTGGCGCTCCCCTAGAAGAAAGTATTCAGAAAGTTTACTCACATTCTAGAAAATACTATTTACTTCAAGACCGTTTACAAGATTATCCCATTGAATCTGACATTATTATTCTGGATAACCCAGGTGGTTTGGAACCAATGGGTATGCTAGCTTTAGCCGCAGCCACCCATATCTTAGTAGTAATGCAGCTGGAATACAAGGCTCTATATGGGTCAGCCAGTTTAATTAATTGGTTCTATGACAAAATTAACGAATTGCGACTACGACCAGAACCAGAAATTTTAGGATTTGTACCATCACAAGTAAACGTGAAAAAAGTAGCCGCTCACCGGAATATAGGAGCAGAAATGCCCAATCAATTGCAAGAGATTGGGATTTCGTGCTTCCCTCCAATCCGTGAATCAAACCAATTTATTAATGCTAGTGGAGTAGGGCTTCCCATTCATCTGTTTGCACCTACTTGTGAAGCCATTAAAGACTTCAATCCCATTGTTGCCAAAATTATTGAGTTAATGAATCAAGACTAATGCCAAAACCAGATATTTCTAATGCGTTTGCAACCGCAGGACAGTCACAAAAGATTCACCATTTAACTCAGCGAGTTGAGGAACTAGAATCGGAAATTACTCACCTTCGAGCAGTAGAAATCGGGAGCGAAGAAAAAATTGCTCTGGAACTACGGATTCAGGAGTTAGTTGCAGAAGTAGCTAACAAGCAAGGAGTTGAAGAAGTTGCCATTAACCTGATTGACCGTAATCCTCGTCAACCTCGACAGACTTTTACCAAAGCCAGTATTCAGGGAATGGCAGAACTTCTGAAAACTCAAGGCCAGCATACACCAATTATTTTAATTCCTTTATCTAATGGTAGATACTTGCTGTTTGATGGGGAAAGGCGGTGGCGAGCGGCACATCTATTGGGGTGGAAGGCTTTAAAAGCCGTGTTTATAGCTGCTGGTATTGAGGTAGATGACAGAAAACTTCACAGACAAGCCCTCTCAACTACTCTACATCGGGAGGATCTGAATGCCCTCGATTTGGCAGAGTCTTTAATTCAACAAATCATCTATGACTATCCAGACTTAGAGGATCAAAAAGATGCGATACCCCGGCTCCTCAATGCGGCTATGAGTCGATTAGAGCGTAACCGCAAAAATTTGGAACTGGCGGATATTCGATTAGCCTCCAAGGAAGCGCAACAGGAGTGGATAGAGACAGTAGGGTTTAAAAGTCCTGAAGAAGAAAATATCTTTGAGGTAATCCTAGAATTGCAGCTTAACCCCACTTCTATTGATACTAATATTTTTCCTCTACTCAAGGTTTCACAGGATCTCAAAAATGCTATTCGGGATGAGGGACTGGAAGGTAGTAAGGCGCGAGAATTAAATAAGTTGTCTGCTGAACAATTAAATATTGATGAAGCGCAATCTCTGGAAATTAGAGTCCAGCTAACTCGAAGAGTTATTCAAGAGAAGCTTTCATTAAGCCGAATAAAAGTACTGGTCAAAGATATTTTGAAGCAGTATAAATCTTCTGACACTTCAACTGACCAGAAAAAAAAGATGGGACAAACAGTTAAAACCATACAATCCATCAATTTTGAGGGAATTAAGCATAATCAACTTGAAGAAATTCGCCAAGCTCTGGAAGAAAAGCTACAAGAAATTGACCAGATAATGACTAATAATGTTGTTGGCGAGTAAACCCTGTCCGGTAGTTAGTGTTTATTGCGCTTATTCTCAATAATCATCGCGATCAGACACTAACTACCGGCAGGGCTGTTTCATTCCCTAAAAGGCTCTGATTTACAAGCTTCCAAGTCAAAAAAATCAGGTGATTAAAAAATCTGATTGGACAATAAAATGGCGATTGCACGGAAATTTACTCGTTGAAATGGTAATTTTTCGATTACTAACTTCCCCAAATTTCTCGCCCACGCTGTTGACAAAATCTCTACCTTATCGAATGAAACAGACCTGCCCCTACCGGAAAGGTTGTCCAGTTTTGTCTAGATAAAATGAAGCTGATGCCTCCTTATTTCGCGCGTGATTCATCTCGCCGCCAAATCAGAGATTATGGCGGGAGCATTCTCACGGATTTAAGTAAATACTCATAGTATTAATCATATATTCAACACCTCAATTATCTGATCCACGAGTTCCATTGGCTCAATCGGCTTGGCAATAAAAAGTTGGAACCCTGCGTCTAAAATCCGTTGCTCATTTTCAGAGCCAGCAAAAGCCGTAAGAGCGATCGCCGGAATTTGTCCCCCTTGGTCTATGCTACGGGAGCGAACCTGACGAATCAAGCTAAAGCCATCCTCATCTGGCATACTAATATCGCTAATCAGTAGATTAGGCGATGTCCTCTGGCTCGCTACACAAATACTTTCTTCTAAAAGTGCCAGTGCTTCTGGAACTGATGCTGCTAATAATACATCTGCCCCTGCACCCTGGAGAACAGTTTGGATTAAAAGACGGGCATCTGCATCGTCATCCACAACCAAAATGCATATGTTCTGCAATTGGACAATTTTCTGATTGCTATCAACCGCTTCTGCTGGTAATAGTTGATCATTGCCTAACTCCGCGTTCATTGTGGCTATAGGTAGCGTTACCGTGAATGTCGCTCCTTTTCCCTTTCCTGCACTGGTTGCTGTGATATTACCATTGTGGAGTTCTACAATATAACGAGCGATCGCTAATCCTAACCCCAATCCACCAGCAGAACGAGTAGTGGAAGCGTTACACTGACTAAACCGTTCAAAAACGAATGGTAAAAATTCTGCTTCTATGCCCCTCCCTCTATCAATAACAGTAATCTGAGCCTGAGACTCAACTTGTTCCAACCTCACCTCTACACTTTCATTCTTGGGACTAAACTTGATTGCATTTGCAAGCAAATTCCAAACCACCTGTTGTAAGCGGATAGCATCACCTGAAACTTTGGGTACAGCAGCATCAATATTTAACAGAATTTGAATGCCCTTTGTTTCGGCTGACAATCGAATAGTATCTGTTGCTGCCCGAATTACACTTGCTACGTCAACAAGTCCGATTTCCAAATTCATCTCGCCCTTCTGTATCCTAGCCAAATCCAACAAATCATCAATTAAACGAACTTGTAGACGGGCATTGCGCTCAATCGTTTCCAGTCCCTCAATTTTCAGTGCTTCATCCATCTCAGATTCAGTTAGCAATAGTTGCGCCCAGCCGTGAAGATTATGCATCGGAGTACGTAACTCATGAGACAGAACAGCAACAAATTCGTCCTTGACTCGATTTATGTTGGCCAGTTCCTCAGTCTTTTGTCTCAGTTTCTCTTCTACACGCTTTTGTTCGGTGATATCAATGCCGATTAAAAATGCGGCTCTGTTCTGGTCATATTTTTGAGCCACGATTAAATAGCTACGCTCTGTGCTTATGGATGTAAACTCACATAGTGCTTCAGACTCATCTCCAGCGAAGAACTTTTGCACGAACTCACGAAACCCATTACCACCACCCAAAAACCCAATATCCTGACCAACAAAAGCTTCGGGAGGCAAATTAAAACTATCAGCTAAGTGCTTGTTGACACCCAGATAGCGCAAGTCAAAACTTACCCAAGATACAATTCCAGGTACTGCCTCTAGCACAGTCTGCAACTGATTTCTAGCTGCTTGCAGTTTTCTTTCTGCCTGGTTGCGTTGGGTAATGTCTAGAAATACACTTACACACCCCCGCACTTTTCCCTCTTCATCAAATAAAGGGGCAGCATACTGCAATAGGTTAAATATGACACCATCATTACGAACCAACTCAATTTCCAAATCCAGTATTTCCACACCATGAGTAGTAGCATATTGCATAGCCAGTTCTTCTGGAGCTAGTTCTCTGCCTGATTGATAAACTTTAAAGTTAGTCGGACGTTCATCATCAGGAGCGGTAAGAGAGGCATTTGCGTCAACAGATATGTTAAGCAGTTTGGCAAGAGCCGGATTAACTCGAATAGTTCGGCATTCTGGATCTTCTGCAATACCAATACCAGTTGGAATAACTTCTAACAAAGTTTGCAGTTCTCTAACTCGTCGATTTAGAGCAAGGTTTAGCTGAATAATTTTGGCTTCTGCTTGTTTGCGGTTGGTGATGTTTTGGAATACTGCCAAACCCGTCAGAATTTGGCTATTTTCATCTTTGACTGGAAAAGTTTGTATTAGATAAACCTGATTGGTGTAAGGGATTTCAATACATACTGGGAATCCAAGTAAGGCACTGCGGTAAGCTGGTTCAATCAGCTCGTAAGTCTCAGAAGGAACAATTTCGTGCAGCGTTTTACCTTGGAACTCTTCTTTTTGTAAACCAAAGATTTGCAGTTCTGTGCCTTCAGCACCCATAAAGCGCATATATCGATCAAAGAGAAAAACTACTCCATTAGGTAGATTTTGGGTTAATATTCTGTATAGTTCTTCACCTTGGCGGAGTGAACGCTGACTCTGTAATAAATCTTTTAGATTGATTTGGGCTTCTGTTTTATCAGTATCTGACTGCTGTTTGCTTGACTGAAAGTTAGCAGTTAGCGCACTGATTAATAGACCCTCGATAACAAATAATACAAATTCCAGACTATCAAGAGTAGAAGATGGGTCTGTAAAAAAGTAATGACTAGCTAAAGCAGCCAAAAACACTGATATCAATCCTGAAATGATGCTACCGTACCAAGTATTTATAGAGATAGCAATTAGCCACAAGCTGAAAGAACTTGTGATTCCAGTTAGATGCTCTAGTCCCAGCTTTACTAGCAAGGTTACTCCCACACTGAAAAATGCAATCCCGTAGGGCAGGTATTTTTGTTTGTTGAATAACATAGAGATTTTCTGGATGCACAGGAAATTTCAGATTTGTCAAATTGCAGATTGTCTCAAGTATTTCTACTACACGTACTGTTGGGTTGTTTTCTGAATAAGTGACGAAATTGTGTAAGCGATTAGCAATGGCTACGCCACGCAAGCGCTTGTATGGGTTTGGGGAGGTCTTAACAAAACTGGACAACCATTAAAAAATTAATCGTTAGACGAGTAAATCCTGTCCGGTAGGCGGGTCTTGACTCTAGGATTATTGAGAATAATCGCAATAACCCGCCCTACCGGGAAGGTTGTCCAGTTTTGTCTAGATAAAATGAAGAGCACTGCATCTCGTCTTGTGATTCCTCTGCTACCTTTTGACCAGAAATTGTTCAAGCGATTAGCTATGGCTACATTATGCAAGCGTTCACGCAGTGTACCGTAATCGCCTACATAATGCTGGCTCCAATCCTCAAATCCCAGCGTGAATAAATCTCTTCCACCCCTTCTGGGTTTTTGATACCAGAAGGGGTGTTGTTTTTTGGTTAACCAAAACCAACAGCTATCGCTGCATTGAATGGAGCAATTATGAATTATCGGAGCGCATATGATAGAAGCTACTTCACATTTACTGTCAGCATCACTGACACACAACGCTTGGGAGCTTACTTATCAGCAAAGTAAAGCTCTGGCAAAAATACATGAGTTTCTGCAACCGAAAAACTTAAAAAGTGTATTTTTACTAGCAGGTTATGCAGGGACTGGGAAAGCACAACCAATAAAAACTCCAGTTCTTACCCCCACAGGTTGGAAACCAATAGGTGATTTGAAAGCAGGTGATTCAGTTATTTCCAGTGATGGTACTCGAACAAAAGTTTTAGCTATTTTTCCACAAGGCATTAAACCTGTTGCCAGAGTCACATTCAGTGATGGTAGTTCAACACGTTGTTGTTATGAACATCTTTGGCTCACAGAAAGTCATTCTGAACGTGCCGTAAATCGTGTTAGCAAATATAAAGCTGATAAAAAAGGAAAAATTTATCAGTTAAAACCAGGTCGTGTCAAAACAACATACGAAATTGCACAATCATTAACGGCAAGAAAAGGTACTCACAAAAATCATAAAATTCCGGTTATGCAATGTGCTGACTTTGAATCATCTTCTGTTCCTGTAGAGCCTTACTTATTAGGCTGTCTATTAGGAGATGGAGGATTGACCCAGGGAACACCTAAGCTAACTACAACAGACTCTGAGATTGCTGAACGATGCGGTAAATTAGTCCCCCAAGGCATAGAAATGAAATCTGTAGGAAGGGAATTAGGTTTAACATATGCATTTATCGGTACTACATGGAAAGGGCAATTTCGGTATAATCAGCTAACTCAGACATTAAGAAATTTAGGTTTGTGGAATAAGTACTCTTATGAGAAATACATTCCCAACTGCTACTTAATTAATTCTAAAAAAGTACGCTTAGAATTACTGCGTGGATTAATGGACACAGATGGTAGTGTCTCCAAGAAAGGTTATGAAACTTTGTTGGCAACGAGTTCTTTACAACTAGGATACGACGTTAAGAGTTTGGTTGAGTCATTGGGTGGTATTTGTCGCATACGGGAGAAGAATACTGCATCTGGACGGCTTTGTTACTGTTTATCAATTTGTTTACCACCAGACATTAATCCGTTTCATTTGTCCCGCAAACGTGATCGTGTAAAACCGAAAACTCGATATATTCCCACTCGATACATCATATCAGCAGAGAATGCAGGTGAGGAAGAATGTGTGTGTATTGCTGTAGAGCATCCGTCACATCTCTATGTGACAGAGCATTGCATTGTAACTCATAATACTACTTGTGTTCAGCAACTTATTCGAGAACTATTGGTTCAAGATAAGCGAGTTGCTGTCACCGCACCCACTAATAAAGCTGTAGGTGTGCTGCAACGCACGGCGGCAGAAAATGGCGTAACTGGCGTAGAATTCTTCACCATTCACCAGTTGCTAGGACTGGGTATGGTGACTAGAGGTAAAGAGAAAGTACTTGACCAGACTGGCCCCTCTTACATCAATCTATTTGATGTTGTCTTTATTGACGAATGTTCCATGATTGGTAAACAACTCTGGCGCTGGATTGAGAATGTTGCTAATCAATCATCCACCTGGACAAAGCTCAAAATTATTCTCATGGGCGACCCAGCACAGTTAAATCCAGTTAATGAAGGAAAATCCCCTAGTTTTCAAGTACCAGATAAAGCAGTATTGACTCAAGTTGTGCGTCAAGGAACTGGTAGCCCTTTGTTAGAGTTTGTCACAGCCTCTCGCTATGCAGTCACCAAGAGCAAGTTTCCTTTTGAGCCTTATGCTAATTATTTGCCTGATAAAAGTAACGGGGCGCTGATGGTTAAACGTCAAACTTTGCTGCGTTATGCCTGCAAAAAGATGTCTAAAGAATTTGCTAAAAACCCAGATTGTTTCCGAATTTTGTCCTGGACGAATGCTCAAGTTGACTTTTACAATCAGCAGATTCGGACATATTTATATGGTGAAGATGCCAATAGATTTATTTCTGGAGAGAGATTAATCACCAGAGATCCTGTGATGGCTCCTGATGGGAAAACTGCAATTCTTTCGACATCTATGGAATTTACTGTTTTAGATGCCTTTGTAGACCGTTATAACAATTATAATGCTTGGAGGTTAAAGATAAAGACAGACGACGGAATTGTGCGTCAAATCTACGTATTGCATGAAGATGAGCAAACACGATTCGACCAAGAAACCAAACGCTTACTCAAAAGTGCCAAGCGTAATCCCTTTTTGTGGAAGCAGTACTACAGACATATCGAGCAGTTTGCTAACGTCAGAAACTGCTTTGCATTAACTGTTCACAATAGCCAAGGTAGCACTTTCTTAGAGGCTGGTATTGATGGTCAAGATTTGAGTAAGCGACTTAATCCAGAACGAGGAGATAACAGTAATTCAGTCCTAGCAAAGATTAGAGAGTTTAATCGGTTGTATTATGTTGCTAGTTCGCGAGCTAGACAACGGATATTAGTTATCCGGTGATGCCTAAAATCAAGAAATAACTACAGTCATTTACACCAAAACCAAAATTAAAGAACGGGCGATACAATAACAAGGTTATTAAGCTATCGTGCCTACAATTTACACCACAATAATTTTGGTAGTTCGATAGAATTAATCTTCTTTTTGTTCGTATTCTTGGCTCAAATGTACATTTGACATTTTCATCCATTCCTCTTCATAAATTGCTTCAATTTCTTGTTTCTGTTGCTGCACTTCACGGTTGTCATTTTCGGTGCGATTCCCACTTCCAGGCATTTTCAGTTTTTTAGCCAATTGGCGAATGTTAATTTGTTGTTTTACAGTGTTACGCCAGTTTTCTCGATTGATTAAATCCAGCTTTTGACAAATACTGGGAATAAAGCGGATATCAAAATTTTCAATTGGTACATTCTCCCAGCGTTTCGATGCGTCGCAATTGGCTCCCTGGCAAAGTACCCACTTATCTCGGTCTGGATTGTACTTTGGCATGATTAACTGAACTAAATCCCGTGAGACTAGACCAGAATCTTGGCAACAGAAACATCGCCACCGGGGATAGAAAATTTCCTCTTCTTGGTTTTCCTCTTCAGGACGCAAGGGAACTGGTTCAAATTGGGGTAAGTCATCAATCATGATTGACCCCATATCAAGTTATTAGCATCCGCCCACTTGAAAAATTCCCGCCGTTCTTTTTCTTCTTGACGGTTCTCAGCGTAAAAACCAAATTGTCCAAGAGAGCGAATTTTTTCTAACCACTCATCTCGATAGGGGTGATTCTTCCATTTTTGTTTCTGAATTTCAGGAATCTTACCTTGTACCTTCATCCACTCTGCTGATATTTCCTCCCAGTGTGTTTCTATCCACTTGTGGGGAAGTTCTGGGGGTTTAGGCAACTTTCTAGCTTTTTCTAATCCAAACTTTAAAAAACTCTCTCTCTCACCATCTGAGAGAGAGTTTTTTAAGTCTGAATAAGTCTGAATAGTCTGAGGAGAGTTGGAACCCTTGCTGGGAGAGGGTTCTGGACTGCAATTTTCTGAACTTCCAGAATTTTTTCTGGGATTCCGTAAATTTTTCTGGGATTCCGTAAATTTTTCTGGATTCCCAGAATTTTTTCTGGATTCCCAGAATTTTTCTGGATTCCCAGAATTGTTTACTTGTTGAGAATCAATAACGTCTGCTTGTTGATTCTCAACAATTTCGGCTTGTTGAGAATTAGCCCACTCAATGGTGATTCTGCCTGACTTGATATTGATAGTGTTACTGTCCTTGAGCTTGGCTATTGCCTCGTAAACGCTACTTTCTGGTATTTGCCACCGCGTAGCAAATTCTTTGGGAATAATGGTGATGGAGCGATCGCAGTATGGATTTTCATACCTAAGAGCAAAGTGAACATAAGCAGAATTGTTTATCAGCTTGGCTTTACGAAGGGCAATAAGCTCTGCCTTTTGTAGTGGGTAAAATTCACCCTGAACTTTTCCATGATCGTCCCTCTGAGGCTTTGGTATCATGACTCAGTCTCCTCAAAAGTGATGTTAACTTGGAATTCTGAGCAGCCAGACTTAATAAGGGCTGCTTTTTCTGGAATGCATTCTCCAAACCAATGAATGCGCTTTTGATGCTCTGGACAGTAGAAAGCGGCTTGCTTTCTTGTTGTGAGTTCACAGTAGGCTCTCAGCCATTCTTCATGCTGGAGAGGGTAGAACACGCCCTGTAATTTTGGAATTCCCTGTGTCATAATCTTTCTAGAGAAATTTTCATGCCTTGCCCCTGTTCACCTAAACAGGGGCTTGTTTTCTACCTGGTCATTAATCATTGCTAAAGGACAAAAAAATGACTAATGGCAACTGATGCTTATTTGTTGATGTTGATCTAACATTGAATCGGAGGTTACTAATCTGTGAATTAGCCTATCGCTGTATAAAGTAACGATCAATTAGCCTACTGGCTAATTTTAGTAATGAAAGTTAACAATTCTGTCTCGGCTATTTCTTACCCGGTGTCCCCCCTGTCCCAGTCCTTCGATGCGACGATAAAGCGGTATAGGATCAGTGCCAAACAGTTGTCTGGTGACACAAAGGTCTCAGAAAATCACATTTCCGAGTTTCGTCGGGGAAAATGTGACGTTAGTACTACCACCTTGTCAAAGTTGTTGGATGGCATGGAAGTTTTAGCTCCTGGTTCCAAACAATTCTTTTATCAACTGGTGTTAGGCAAAGAGAATCAGTCACCCGCATCCCTCAAGCGATCGCTCGTTGAAGTAATTCAGACTGCGGATGAGGATGAACTATTAGATGCAATGGCTGAAATTGCCAATCGGTTTCGTTTGCTGCGTAACTTTTCGGATGTTTCTCCTGCTCAATCTTTGATGAATGTAAATAATTGCGCGTGATTTCCATAGAGAAACAAAAATCTCACGCATAACAATTACAATCAAGCAGAAATTGGGTTATAAGCTTTCCTATGTAGGTAGACGAAGCAGAGAGAGAAAAAAGGCTTGCCAAAACGGATTGCATTATCATTTACTGCGCTAAAGCTTAGAAAGTAATCTTTAAAATCCAAAATCCACCGCTATATTCGGTAATCCAAATTATCTATAGGAGGATGTCAAGTTCTTTCTTTCTGCTATCGCAGTCACCCTTCCAGTAATGACGCAACCAGAGAGAAATCATCATGACTCAAACAGCGCCAAAACAAAGGGTAAATCCTGCAAAGCAGACAAAACAAACCAGTGCAGCTACTCCTAAAACCGATAAAACTGAATATGAAGTATCAGCAAATATCCCGGAAATGCCTGTAGGTAAAAAGAAAAAGCCTACATCTCTAAATGCTGATACTCCAACTGAATCTTCAAATAAACGTGCTAAGAAACGTTCTGCCAAATTAGAGTTAAACTTCCAACCACTGATAGAGTCAGAAATGGAGGTAATCTGCTCACAAACTAAATTTCACGATGCGCTCTCTTTAGTTAGTTGTGCTACCCCAGCTAAACCTACCCATCCTATTCTTGCTAATGCTCTAATCGTTGCAGATATCGAAACACAACAGATATATCTAACTGCCACTGATTTAGCATTAACAATTCAGACCAGTTTTGAAGCTCAGGTGCTGCTTAAAGGTGAAATTACTGTGCCAGTAGAAATCCTATTTGAGATAGTCAAGCATTGCCCTAACGGTAATATCTACCTCAATAGTCAAACTCAGATTGCACAGTTTGCTAATGACGATAAGCAAACAAAAATCAGTTCCCTCAGTTTATCTGATGCCGATGGAAAATATGAAATTAGAGGCATCAGTGCTGAAGAGTTTCCACCTACTAATACAATTGATGCTACTCCGATACCTCTGCCAACAACAATTTTCAAAGATGGTTTGAAAGGAGTGCTTTATGCGGTCAGTACTGATGAAAATAAATATATCTTGACTGGAGTTCATATACAACTTGCACAGGAGAAGTTAAAGTTTATTGGTACTGATGGGCATCGAGTTGCTATTACTGAACTTTCTACCCAAGGAATTGGCAGAAAACCTCGTAAACAAGTTACATCTGAGGAAATTATGCAATTTACTCTTCCTGGTCGTGTGGTGAGAGAAATAGCGCGTAACTTAAATGACGATGTGGAATTCATTAATCTGCTGTATGATTCTCAAAGTAATCGCTTGGGTTTTGCTTGGCAAGATGTCATTCTTAGCTGTCAAGTTGTGGAAGGAATTTACCCTGATTGTGAGCAATTATTAGCTAAATTCATCTTTGAGAGAGAAGTAATTTTAGAAAAAGCACCGCTAGTCAAAGCATTGGAACGGTTAGCTGTGTTAACGGATAAGAAAGAGAAAGGAATTTACTTACAATTTGATGGAAATTTACAGCAGTTACGGTTATCCATTGAACGAGAATTTGGTAAAGGAGATCAGGTTATTATTGCTCATTTACCAGCAGAAATGTCATTGAATATCCAGTTTAATCTCAAGTATTTAATCGAAGCTGCTAAAGCAATTCCTAGCTCGGGTATCAAAATGCACTTGCAACAATCAGATCATCCTGCCATGTTAGTCCCTTATGGAGATAGACCAAATCCAGAATTGGAAATGTCTATGCGTCATTTCTTACTACCGTTGTATATTCCAAATAGTTAAGGCTAACGACTGAATGCTTACAATTCTACACCCAAGACTTGCAAAATTTCTTTAACTGGTGCTTTCTCTTGCTCTAACTGCTCAACTCGATGTATTAACTGCTTAGGAATGTACTTAGAAGATTTTATCAAGCGATCGCCTTGAGTCCAAAACTCAAAATGATAGTAAGCCTGTGGGTAATCTTTGTCTTTTTTGGTGATGATACGCCAGTGGATGTTACCGCTCCCCTCTTCTTTATGCCGCCGCATTTTACTAGGGGAGATGTCTGATTTACTAGGGCTTGATGGAATATCCCCTAGTAAATTGCTAGGGCTGTTGTTACTAGGGGATATATCTGATTTACTAGGGCTTAACTGGATATCCCCCAGTAAATTACTAGGGCTGTTGTTACTAGGGGTGATAGAAATGCCTAAAAAAAGCAGAATTTCTTTGACTGGACGTTTAGCAGCCTCAGCTTCTTGAATATCCCCCAGTAATTTTTTGGATATGTACCTAGTTTTTTTCTGACCGTTTTCCTTCCAGTGGTAATAAGCTTGCTGGTAATCTTTACCATTCTTGGTGATGGTGCGCCAATAAATAAACCCGTTACCATCGCCCTTTCGTCGGCGATTTTTACTAGGGGATATCTGTAACTTTTCCCTATTTTTACTAGGGGTCTTGTCCATATACTCTAGTAAAATGCCATAACCCGTGCATCTTTAGGCGTACTCAACTTCTGGTATCGGTAAGTCTTATTAGAATTGAGCAAATCAGCCTACTTTGGATTCAAAATTACACCCCCTTAACAGGGGTAAGGGCGACAAATTAAGGTTATTGAATCCTATGTCTACAGTCGCTCTACATCAAAAATATCGACCCCAAACTTTAGCAGAGTTAGTTGGACAGCCCTACATCAAAACTGCTCTGACTAATGCCGTCAAAAATTTACAAATTGCACCAGCATATTTGTTTACAGGTTCTAGAGGCACAGGTAAAACCTCAACTGCGCGGATATTTGCTAAATCTCTTAATTGTCTTAATACTAAAAAACCAACTGACAAACCTTGTGGGATTTGTCAATCCTGCCGTTCAATTGAAACCAGTAATAGCCTAGACGTCAGTGAAATTGATGCTGCTTCCAATAATGGTGTAGATGATGCCCGTGCTTTAATTGAACGCTGTACTTTAGTGCCAGTAGCAGGACGTTACCGAATTTTTATTCTAGATGAATCGCATCAACTCACAACCCAGTCTCAAAATGCTTTACTCAAGTGTATTGAAGAACCGCCACCTCATGTGGTTTTCATTCTTTGCACTACAGAACTGCACAAGGTGTTACCTACTATTGTCAGCCGTTGTCAGGTGTTTAATTTCCGCACTTTATCAGTTAAAACAATTGTGCAGCATCTCCGTATTGTAGCAGATGCGGAATCTATTTCTATTAATGATGAGGCACTGATTGCGATCGCACGACTCAGCGATGGTGGTTTACGGGATGCGCTGCAATTACTCGGTCAGGCAAGTCTTTTGAATGCAGATATCACTGCCCATCATGTCATGGAAATCGTTGGTGGTGTCACAGAAACAGAGCTAATGGCAATTTTACAGGCGATCACCACCAACAACACTTTTAATTTGCTGCAAGTCGCAAGAGTTTTAGTAGACTCTGGTAAAACGCCCAAATTGATTCTCTCCAACTTACTGCAAACATACCGAGATTTACTGGTTATCAAGTCTGTGCCAAAGGAACAAGCCTTACTGACTGGTTGTGTCAGCCATACCCAACTCAAAGCTTTTGCAAATCACTGGAATTTCGAGACGCTGAATTTGTCTCTAGCAGAGTTACAAAAAGCCGAAAATTATCTGCGGTATACGGTAAATGCGGCGGTGTGGCTGGAGGTTTGTTTACTCAACTTGATGCCCGGTTTATTGCCTGTCGGTGCAACGAAGACGGTAAATGTTAAACCTGGGCATGATGGCAAATTGTTACCAACTTATGGCACATACACCATCAACAAGGTGACTGATAAACCTGGAGATGGCAAAGGTGAGGATAGCTTGTTACCAGCAGTTGCAACCAATACTGCTAACCTGGCTCAAATTTGGCAGCAGGTGATGGATAAGGCTAAACCCAACTATCAAAAGCTGTTGGCTCATGCTCATCTGGTGAAATTGCAAGGGTCAAAGGCAATTTTAGAGGTGACACCAGCTTACCTGAAAAAGTTTGAGAGTGGTAAGGAGGCGATCGCTAAAATGCTGCAACGAGCTACCCAAAGTCCAAAACCTCTGACTGTGTTGATTAAAACTGCCCGTCTCAGTAATAATGGGAGGGTGAGAGGATGATAGTCTTGCTCACAGGTGATGACCAACACGCTATTCAGGAACAGTTAAACCAGTACAAAGCGGAGATTGATGCCCAATGGCTGACACTATGCTATCACCGATTTTCAGATGATAAGCTTGACAAAGCCATGAGTGTAGCTCGCACTCGTTCCCTCACTGATGGTAAAAAACTGGTAATTGTGGAAAATTGCCGCCTCAAGCAATGGGGTGATCCTGAGTTAGAAACTTTGCAGCAGTTGGTGCAAGTGCCTGATTCTACGATTTTGGTGTTTGTTGCTACTAATGTAGATAAGCGGCTGAAAATTTACAAACACCTGGTCAAGTATGCGAAGTCGTTTGAGTTTTCGTTGATACCACTTTGGCGGAATGATTTGATTGAAAAGGCGATCGCTATTCAAGCTCAAAAATTGAAACTGCTGCTGTCAGAGGATGCAGTGGAATATTTAGCACAAGCGATTGGTAACGATATGACCCGTGCAGCTTCTGAGTTACGCAAACTTTCTATTTATGCTCATGGCAGAAAATTAGAGCTTGCGGAGATCAACGAATTAGTGCCATGTCAAACTCAGAATAGCCTACAATTGGCAGCGGCTATGCGTGAAGGAAAAAGCCATCAAGTTTTGCAGTTGTTGGATGATTTACTATCTCGTTGTGAACCTTTAATGGTGATTGTCAGCACTCTTTTAACGCAATTTAGAACTTGGTTATGGGTGAAGTCTGCGATAGTTTCTGGGGTGAAGAAGGATGGTGAATTAGCTCAATTGTGCAGTATCAGCAATCCTCATCGTATTTACTATTTGCGTCAGGAAGTAGCAAATACAAGTATCAATGCTTTGGCTAGGGCGGTGTCCATGATTTTGGATTTGGAAATGTCTATTAAGAGGGGTGCTGAAGGTAAGGATTTACTACCAGCAATTCTTAATGTTAGCAGGTTATTTAAGTTAGTTTAATCAGCTGCATCAACGTTTTGTGGAAAGGGTGGAGCATTTTCAAATAAACCCTCAAATGCTTTCACCCTAGATTTTCTTGTTGGTGTTTCCAGTGCTGGTTCACTTGCTGAAACTGTAGTGTTATCAACAATATCAACATTTCTGCAAGACTATCACTTCCACATCTCCGGGGGATAAATTGATATTTTCGGTAATTACCAATTTACCAGATAGGTCTATTTTACCCTTGAGTATGTATGCTTGCATGATATTTTTTATATCACTCTGTTTATACATTAACTCGCATTAGCTGAATTGCATCGCGTATTTCTTTAGCGCCATTTTCTACCCATCACCTCGTTTCAGATTGTTTCAAATTGGCTTTCTCGCTGTGTAAGTAAGATTGTAAGTAAAAATTGAATGATGCATAAATCTGTCTTTTACAACGGTATATACAACATATTTTTGCTGGTAGATATACATTATATCCGAAGATAAACAGAATCCATACGGAGACTACCTTCAGACAAAAGTTGGTTGGGATTAGAAATATCAATAAGTGTAGCTTGTTGAGTTCCTGCATTATAAACCCGATATATATGAAAATTTTCTCCCAGGTCAAGAGCCAATTTCCATTGACTTCCTGATAGCTTTATCAACTTCTTAGCTCCAGGTTTACTAGACTTAACTTCTATATAATCTTCCCGCCCATTTTCAATTAATTTTATATCATACCCTTCTGTCTCTTGAACTTCATTTAGCCATTGAACTTCAACTACTACTTGACTATTAATTTTGATAGAAAATCCGTATTGATTTTCCTCTAAATTTCCTTTGGGATACTTAGCACTAAACTGTCGCCTTAAATATTCAATGGCAAATTGTTCGCCCCAGATACCGCTTAGTTTAGGCTTTTCACTTGGCTCATCTCTATCTATTATTCGTAGTTCTGTGATTAATTGAATAATTTTTTGTGGTGCTGATTTCGATTGGCTATTACTAAAAGTAGTCTTAATTGAAATACTTTTGTCTTCGATTAACTCAGCAAAAGATGGAGTGATGATAGATTCAGTAACTCTTCCAGTGCTAGGATATCCTTTAGATGTAATTTTTGCCTTTGTCAGTTGAATAGCCTCAAGTTCTAGAATTTCTCTAGGTTCGCACTCAGGTAGCCATTGAGCATCATCAACTTCATCTTTGGGAAATATAGTTGTTAATTCTGATTTAACAGAACGGTTATTTTGTTCTATTTTTTGATGTTTGTTAGCTGTAAATTCAATGTTTTTATCATTTTCTGCTGTTATTTCTATAAAGTTAGTTTCTCCTAGATAAATATTTGAGTTTTCAAACCACTGCTTTTCTTCATTAGGTAGTAGCTGAATCTTTTTCGCTTTCATTAAGCTATCAATTTTGTCTAATGTTCTTTTCTCAAACAGCGAAATCAAGAAATCATCTAACCCCTTTGGATTACCAAATAAGTGAGAAACTTCCAAGGCTAAATAATCCATATCTGACAAGCTACCGGATTGGATGTAGAGATTTCCATTATCCAAGAAAGCACTTCTCTGAGTATAAGCTGATTGCTGATCAAGAAGATATTTAATTTGCAGGTTTTCCACCCTGTAACACACTAAATCTTTGAGTTGTATTAGGGTGTGATTGGTTTTAAGCTGTTGGTAAATTTGCTGTTCTACTTGGTAAAGATAACGTAAAATGTAAGGTGTAAAAGCTTTAATTTGCTCAGTTACGCTTTGTTCTTCAACTTTTGGTACTTCTCCAATTGCTAACTCAGTCTTAATAATCTGAGAAAGATAGCGAATATCAGTCCCTTTAATAAAGTGTTGAAGTTTAGGATAGTAGTTTGGGGGGAGTTTGAGAAAAGCTATTTGAGGATTGTCTTTAAACAACTCATAAACCTCATCATTATCATTTATCAAAACTTTACTAGCTGTGCAAAATATTTTTTTATTTGTCCAAAATATTCTTTCAATGATAAAGGTTTTCCACCAATCTTTTAAATTTATACCAACTTTATTCAATTCCTGATAAATTTTAAGAACTAATTCCTCATCTTTTTCATCAAGCTCTTTTTTACGGGATAATGCCAGCAATAAATCAGCATAATCCTTGGAATCAGTTATTTTTTCTTTTATTCCTAAGTCCTTAATAAAATCTGGATTATTGAGACTAATGGCTAAGTATGGAACGCTATCTCCTAGTATTGTGCCTGTTTCTGTTTTATCCAGAAAAACTTCAGAAGGATTAGCTAATTTTCCTTTCGTAGTAGGAAGCCAAGCTGCTGTTTTAATTTTGGTAAACCAGTCTGCATCATTAGGATTGTAAGAATAAAAACCACCATTAGCATAAGCATAATTTTGCCAAGATTTATACTGCTTGTAATAGTCCCAATTGCTATCTAAAAATTTAGCCAATTTCTGATTTTTTTCTACATTTTTAGTTTCTAAGATTCTTATTATGTGAGGTGAACTATAAATAGGGTATTCCTTGTAATAATCTATTTTTTGATTAGATCGTCCACGTGCAGTTTGTATTTTGACATCTATTTTTGGTACAGTATGTACTCCTAGCTTAATAAAAAACTCTTTCCACTCTCTAATTTTTTCTGCTTTTTCGCTAGGATTTTTAATTTGCATTAAATCTTGAATATACTCTGGGGATACAAACCAGACATCTTGTATTCCTGATAATAATGTTTCCAATTCATTTGGATTCCCATAACTAGCAGGAAGGTAAACATTTCCTGGGCGAGAATAGCCATTTTTATCTGTTTTTATCAACAGCAATTCTTTCAAGCTTTTTAGAGGATCTTCTTTGGAATACGAGTAAGAATAAGGATTTTTTATTTTATTAAACTCTTTTTCGTATTCCGATAAGTTGTCTTTAATGTAACAAATATATTCTAAAAGCTGATTAGCTTTACTTTTCCAACTATCTCCTTTATAAAGGGGTAAAATATGATTTTCGATAATTTCATAACACGAAGCATTTTGAACGCCCAATTTTTTGAGAAATTCTGTTACAGCAAACTTAGAATTTGACTCTAAAAGCGTTTTCTTAATAAATTGCAGTTCAAAACTATATTCTCCAACATTATTAAATGGAAAAAATATTGAGGTTTCAGCAATTGAAGCTAATTGGTTATTCTCTAAAGGAATAATCTTTAATTTCTTGATTTTTGGTAAGTCAGAGTAATCATTTAAATTACAACTTTTTAAATAAATATAGAGTTCTACAAACCAATTATCACTTTGTTTCTGTAACCATTCATTATTCTGTAAACACTGCAATAAATCATCAAAGCTAAATTTTTTAACTCCAAGAGATTCGAGAATAGAGGTTTTAGCCTTAACTTCAGGATGGATATACTCTTTATTGAGTAGCTTTTGTAAGTCAGCATTAGAAATTAACTTCCTAATTTGCTCATCTACCTGCACAACATGAGAAGGAATCTCCCATTTTCCTGATTCAGTTAAAATACATTCACTAGTTTTTAGTTTATTGTGAATCTCGCTAACTACAGGAATAAAAAACTCATCCTTAATTTCGCTATTTAGTGGAATATAGTTATAATAGGTTTTTTGCAGATTACTATCTTGTTTAAATTTCTCTACAGCTAGGAGAAATGTAGTTGCAATGTTATCTCTGATCCATTTATTCCATTGTGTATCTTTATGAATATCTTCCCGGTTAGCTGGGACTAGAAAATCAGCTTGAATCAGAAACTTAAATCCGTAGCTGCGAGTAGGAAGAAAAGCAAAAACTTTTTGTTCTAATCTTGTATCTGCTGAACCATCCTCTTGCAAGCTAAACGCCAGAATTAGCTCAGTATATTTAACGTTTTCTCTTTTTGATTCCTGAATATGTTCGGGTACAATTAAATTCTTTTTAAGCAAACTATAACAATGTTTATTATTTATTACTTCTCTGGTTTTTTCTGTCTCTATATTTCCATTTTTATCAGAAGTGTTGAATGTTAAGAAAATTCCGATAAGAATAGCCCAAAATATGTTAGATTTTGGGCAAAGGATTAAAATATTTCGATTAACGATGATTATAAATTCATTTCCCAAGATTGTCAAAAATATCCTGGGAGGGCTACCAAAAAATGATTATCCTGTTTTGAACAGCCGTCTTTTTGTCGAGTGTTGGTTAGCTTATGCCCTGGATAATAGCTTAACGAGTATGAGGGATTTATTTAAACGATTAAACAATACAGGATTTGATGTAGATATTTCCACGTTTTCCAAAGCTAACACTCATCGAAGTCAAGAAGTATTCCAGAAGATTTATCATCAATTAAATCAATTAGTCCAGAATAAAGTCCAGAAAGAAGTTACACAATAAATATGCAATATGTCCAATTGATTCAACAATTATTACATTGACAAGTAAGCTGTTATGGATTCTGGATTATCATCAAGTTAAACTGTTTAGTTCCCTAAATCTTGCTACAGGAAGTCCAGAAGATAATTTCATCAACTTTGGTCATAATCATGATTATAAATTTGGCTCAAAGATGATGTCTAATTTGCCAGCAGATGCTGTTGGAGTAATGGATAGGGGCTTTGCAGGTTTAAATTTTATTCAAGAACTAGTTCAAGAAAATAAATACTTTGTGTTACGGATTAAAAATAATTGGAAGTTAGAATTTGAATCAGAAAATGGACTGGTAAAAATTGGCTCATCAACAGATGCACAAGCTTATAGAGTGATTAATTTTTGTGATTTAGAAACGAGAACTGAATTTCGCTTAGTCACTAATTTACCAACTAATGGAGATGCAGCAGTTAGAGATGATGATATTAGAGATATTTATCGCTTAAGGTGGGGAGTTGAATTGTTATGGAAATTTTTAAAGATGCACCTAAAACTTGATAAATTAATTACCAAAAATGTTAATGGTATTACCATACAAATCTATGCAAGTCTCATTGCTTATCTGATTTTACAACTTGTATCTGTTCCTAAACAATGGGGTGAAAAAATATTAGATAAATTCCGCTATTTACAAGCCTGTATGTGTCAACAAATTAGTTATGTACATTGGATGGAAGATATTATGAAATGTTGACAATTAACCCTTGATAGGACAATTACATCTTAGTATGTAAAGTTTTATTGCTGCATTCAACGTTTCTGCATTTTTATTTAAATATTTTTTTCTTATCAGTTCCCTAGTTTCTTCTATCTCTATATTTCCATTTTTATCTAAGCGTGTGATTTGGTGAGATTCATTATTAACTCTATTCTCGATTGTGACAGTTTTAAGTTGGCGGAGAAAGAAAATTAATGTATGTTCAATTTCACCTAACTTACTTAACTCATCTTTAGCTGATTCTCGAAGTGGTAAAATAATATTGGTTAAAGTTGAATCAACATAATTAGGAATTGCTTCAATCCAGTAAGGAGTAACAAATCCCAGTTGATTCTCATTATCTTGGCGCTTAAAATGGAACTGAAATCCATTGGAAAATATTTGAGGTTCATCACTGATGCGGAATACTGATTTAAATCCTATTCCTTTTTCACCAATGTATCCTTCTACCTTAGTTTTTGTACTACGTCCTACATTACAGATTGCTCTGACATTATCCTCACTAAATCCAAGCTCATTATTTTGAACAATAATTTTTTGCGGTTCTATTGTCAAGTTTAGTGTAGGAATTACTCCACTTTGATACTGGTTATCGTCTGCATTTTGAATAAGTTCTAAAACGAAATGAGTTTCTTTAGAATAAAGGTCTACTGAAAGTCGTTCGAGTGCGCTGTTCAGACTTCTCCTAAAATTGTCAATAACTCCTTGAGCTGCTTGGTCAGTCTGTAAACCAATGCCATAAGTGTTTTTACGGATATCTTCAATAAGCTGTTTGGGATTAATCATTTATTGACTCTTTTGTCTAATTTCTGATACAAAACTCAAAATTTACTTTGGGGTAGAGATCGACTCGTGCAATCTCTCAACTTAACTACTACACGCAAATGTTGTATTCCAGAAACGCATCAAAAAATTTTGAGTCATCAGATGCTGATGGGAGAACAAATAATTTACTCGAAAACCATAGTAGCAAACAATACTATGTATTTTAATTCAACATCACTCCCCCACTGGGGGATTTATTAGGGCAAAGAGCGAAAAACCCCGCCATGAACACGCCCAATTACAGCTTATTACTGCAAAGCCTTTGGACACCACCCACTACACTCATTACCGAAAACTCCCACTCAAATCACCATGCCCCTGAACCTACAGATATCACCGAATTTCTAGGTGAAGAATTACTTTGGCAACAAACTATCCCTGCCACAGATCCCAACCTAAAAAATATCCCCAATGACCTACCAAAACAATTAATAAAAGCCCTGCAATCATTAGGAATTACCCAACTTTACTCCCATCAAATCAAAGCCTTACAAGCAATTAGAAGAGGTAAAAGTTTAATCCTCACCTCCCCTACAGCCAGTGGTAAAACCCTCAGCACATACCCCGGCATTATCGAAGGTTGCATCAATCAAGAACACCGAGCATTAGCATTTTATGGACTGCGAGCCTTAGCACTAGACCAATTTCATAAAATCTCACAACTCCTTTCTACCATACCCCAAAAATCTCGACCAGTGCTGGCGATGATCACTGGAGATGTTAAATCAGAAGAACGAGAACAAATTCTCAAAAGTGAACCGCATATATTAGGTGTAACTCCAGAATTAATTCATTTCCAACTCAAACAAGTTTGGAAATCTCAAAGTTGGGCAAACTTTTATCAGCGATTGCGCTACATATTAATTGATGAAGCTCACACCCTTTCCGGTAGTTATGGCGCAAATATGGCTTGGTTAATTCGGCGCATCAAACTAGCAGTAGATAATTACGGTGGTGACTCCAAACAACTGCAATTTATATTCCTCAGTGCTACTTGTGGTAATCCTAAACAATTAGCTTTAAAAATCTCCGGTTTAAAACCAACTAAACTCAACCCCAAACCCTTAATTTGGATTCGTAAAAGTGGAGCAGCTTCACCACCAAGACAAGTAATTGTCACTCAACCCGGTTACAATTTAACTGCTGACACCGCGCGGATAATTCAATTTTTACTCAATCAAAATAAATCAGGAATCGCTTTTTGTAATTCCCGGCGCAGTGTGCGAGAATTAACAGAACTGTTAAAATCAAACCAAGTCACCGCATTTTACAGTGGCATTACTGCCGAGCGTCGAGCCGAAGTAGTTAATCAACTTCAGTCTGGTATAATCAAGTGGATTATTGCCACAGAAGCATTAGAAGCAGGAATTGATTTACCAGAATTAGAATGTTGTGTATTGCGTGGCTGGCCTGGTTCCAAAATGGCGTATCAGCAACGCAGTGGTCGAGCCGGACGTTCACAACCAGGACTAACAGTGTTACTTCCCAATGCTTTGAACCCCATAGACTGTTACGTAGCAGAACATCCAGAAATGCTCGTATCTGGAGAATCTGAGGAAGTCTTCTTTAACGACGAATATCCCATCTTTGCAGCCAAACATTTGATGTGTGCAGCCGCAGAAACAGGCATCCCCACCAACAAAATCAAACACTACTTCGGTACAGCAGCTTTTGAGGTAGCAAAGTTGTTGTTAGCCCAAGGACATTTACATAAAGGTCGCAATGGCTTGTGGGCTAAAGGTTATCCCCATAAAGATGTTAACTTTCGTGGTGGTTTATCTCAAACTACCATCAAATTAGTAGATGCTACATCCGGGAAAGAACTAGAGGAAATCTCAGAAGATATTGCTCACCGGGAAGTCCATCCCCAAGCCATCTACAAACGACAAGATACCAATGGACAAATGCTAACTTATCAGTGTATTTCGCTAGACCTCAACAGTAAACGAGCAATATTAAAACAGACAGCAGATAGCCCAGTTTTTACAGTTGCAACTACAGAATCACAAACCAGTAGCCTCACCGTGCTGACTGACCCAGTGAATTTACCATTGCTGTTTTCTCCAGATGGTGAAGTTGATGACTGTAAAGAATATTTAACCCTGGAACTAAGTTTTGGTGAAGTTAAGCACATTACCAGTGGTTACAGTTTAATGACGCAAATTTACGAGCAGACTTGTTTAAATAAACGCTGTCTTAACTACAAAGAACCCTTACAGCACTTGCGTCTGTTATGAGGTACACTAAATTAAAATATAAATACCTTTAAATGAAGTCATACTCTGTCGAGTTTCGAGAAAAAATAGTTGCAGCACATCTTCAAAAAAACATCTCAATCAGGAAAGTAGCTAACATATTTTCCGTCTCAAAGAGTTTAGTGCAAAAGCTTGTAAAGCAACAAAAACTTGAAGGAAATTTACAACCAAAGCCGCGAGGGAAACCACAATTTAGTCATTTAACAAATGCGGAAGTAGAGTTAAGGGAATTAGTTGAAGCACATCCAGATGCAACATTGATAGAGTTATGTGAATTCTTGGCAGACAAGACTGGTAATTGGGTGGGTCGAAGTGCAATGTGTCGGGCCTTACAGAAATTAGGATTAAATCGTAAAAAAAAACAAAGCGGAGTACCCAAGCCGGGACTCTTAGAGTCTTAAATTTAAGATTAGATTATTGGGAAAAGGTCAAACATATAGAGCCAGAAAATTTAGTATTTTTGGACGAAACTGGCGTTCTACTTGGGTTAACGAGGACTCATGCCCGTTCACAAATGGGAACAAGAGCTTACTCTCTTAACCCCTTCTATAGAGGTTCAAAAGTTACAGTAATTGGAGCAATTAGTATTAACAAAGTAGTTGCATTAATGACAATGAATAATTCAATGGATGGCAGGGCATTTGAATTATTTGTTGAGAAGTTTTTAGTGCCAAATTTATGGTCAGGAGCAGTAGTAGTCATGGATAATTTATCCGCACATAAACTAGATTCAATTGTGCTAATGATTGAAGCTGTAGGCGCGAAAGTTATTTGTTTATCCTCATACTCTCCCGATTTTAATCCAATTGAATTATGGTGGTCACAACTTAAATCTTTTCTACGCCGTTTCGCTCCAACTACAACGGAAATGGTTGATAAACTAATCTCAGTTGCACTCGACTTAATAAATCCTCAACAATTAAGAAACTGGTTTGCTAGTTGCTGCTACTGTACCTCATAATAGCCGGAAACGCTGTATCTAAACAACCGCGTTGTCCCCTGTGTCGCAAAGTCACCCGCAAAGCCGTAATTGTCAAAACCCTGTCAGAAGAGAAGTTTGAGCAGCCTTTCCGGACCCAGTTTTCAGCCCCAATGGTTAAAGTAGGAATTAACTCAAGTGCGCGGGAATACATCCAGGAGTTTGCTAAAGAAACTAGAAGTAGTTTAACCCGCAGTAAAGAACCAATTCCTTCTGGTTATCAACAATTGTGGGAATATTCCAGTACCTTAATTGCCATCCACAGCTTTGGGCATCAAATTATGAGAGCATTACAGCTTATAGCTAGAGTTGACCCCAAACAGGTGAATTTTACAGTGGTGAAGGAAATAGGGGAAAATAACAATTACACTAGTTATTTTTATGATACCAGTGATGGCGGGAATGGTGCGGCTGAGGCTGTGTTTAAGCATCTGCCAAAACTTGCTGAGGTTGCTGGGGTAATAGCACGAGATTGCAATTGCGATACTGGCTGTGCTAAGTGCCTAATTCAACATGGCTGCCCTGACGGTAACACTGCTTTATTGAAGCAAATGGGTTTAGTGTTGTTAGATGCAGTTTCTACACCTGCAACTTAACATCTTCTAGTTGTTAAATTATTTCGCGGCAATACCTACCCTCGACAACGTACTCACAGGGTAGGATTTAAAGAGCTATTGTAGCAAAGCGAAAATAACCAACCTTTTATCTTATGGTTGTGTTGTAAAAAATAGTAACAATATGGAAAATGAGGTAAAAAATTGATACTTATTATCAAGGAGCGTGCGACTCTCAAACAAGTTGAGGAAATGCTGCAAACTTTGGAAGTTGATATCAAAATAGCAGTAGATGTAGAGAAAGGGATTCTTGCAGGAGGTGGACAGCAACACGCTGAGTGCGAAGCAGCATTATTGAAAGATGGTAGCAAGCAG
Organism: Cylindrospermum stagnale PCC 7417; assembly: GCF_000317535.1. Lineage (NCBI taxonomy): Bacteria > Bacillati > Cyanobacteriota > Cyanophyceae > Nostocales > Nostocaceae > Cylindrospermum > Cylindrospermum stagnale. Next base: position 214,189 of record NC_020050.1, on the reverse strand, counting down.
AAAGACATTTGGGGTGCAGACTGGATACCATTTACACAAAAAATGGCTTACGAGTTAATTATTAATATTCGCCAAGCGTCAAAATAATCGCTCGATGATAATTCAAGACCCTGCAATACGAGAACGTGTGACGCAAATTACTCAAAGACTAATAGGTGGTCATGAACCAGAATTTAGATGAAAAACAAGCACGCTTTCAACGCGACAACAATATACCAAATCGCTTAGGACATATAGCTGCTAATTTAGCACGTATTAGATCATTTTCTCATATTGCTTATAAAGAAGCAGTGACCAGTATAATTTCAGAAACCAAGTGGTTTATCGAGTGGACAGCAGCAGAAATAGAACCTCTTCAAGCTGAGGAATTGGTGAATATTCAAGTTCAACTGGCAATGTGGGAATTAAGTTGGGATGACATTTGGGTGGATGAAAAAGTGCGTACTGAAGTTGCAGAACAGTCTGGTGTTTGGTCTGAGCGAGTATTAGATATGTCGGGCTTGCTGTCTGAATCTTTAACATAAGTAATCGGACGAAATTAATTACACAAAAATCTCGTCTGAAATCCTTGAATGGCAAAGGATTGGTACATAACTAATATGTAATTAATGCTGTCCAGGTACTTAATAAACTACCCACACTGTACTGTCAGTCCGGTGTGATTTTTTAGTAGCCCTGAAGAGTTCTGATAAGTACTCATGCCAAATAAATTGCACCTCTCTTTTGCCTGTGTGCCTTATCTAATGAAGGACACAGAATGAAAAGATAGGAAATTAATTTTGTACAGGTACTTAGCTAAAATCATCAAGTTTCTTAATAGCAGGTAGCCTAACTTGTCCTGTTTAGCTGACTGCTGATAGCTGAATGCTTACACAAAAAGAACACAGCAGCTTATCGCTGCATGGGAGAGATGTAATTTTATCCCAACCATGCCGATAATTAATCTTGCTGATATTCAACAAATTACTAAAACACAGCAATCACTCTTATTTCCAAGTCAAAAATCTCATCCAAATAGTTCTGCATTCGACCCTACAGTTGCAACCAACTTCCAATTAGTGATGAGACAAATATTTCTAGGACTTCCTATAGAACCTTTATTCAAAGCCTATCCTCAAATAGCTTTGTGGGTTTCTCAAGTAGAGGAACTTGCACCAGAAATATTTCAAACTCGCAAGAAGCTATTAGTCGATAATCCAGTGATTGCACCTTTAACGATTAATAACGAAAACCACTTTATTCAAGTATTAACAAATATAGCTTTCAAACAAGGTATCCCTAGACTTTATGAATGGGCTGCACGCCATCCAGATTTAAGCTGGCAAGACCGGGTAAAGTTGTGGACTACGGCTAGACAATACTCAGTAGAACCTAACCAAATACAACTCGTGGTTTTAGCATTACATCCTGTTAAACCAGCCCAAAGATTAGATGTACGTTGGAATAAAAAGGCTCATAGGCAGACTGAAAAATGGTTAATTAAATTACTGAGTCAATCTCAAAAAAATAAACCACAATCAAATTTAGTTATTCCTGAATTATCCTCAATGATTGATTTAGAAGATATTGCGGAAGTCAAAATTTAAGAGGCTAATGCCTCACTCATTGGCAAATACAGATTATAACTAATGCCAATGATACTCAAATCTTGTGAACATGGGTGGCTACTACCAGAACTACTCAAACTAGACGATGAATATCAGGGTAGGTGGGAACAATGGCGCTGGACAATGGAAACTGAAAAACTACCTACAGAAATCCCACAAACTGAGTTTTTAGACTTAGGGCATCCTCAAGCTTTGCAGATGGTAAAAAGCTGTCTGCAAGCTATTCCCAAAAGTGGATATGGTAGTTTTGTCAGGTTCATTCCCTATTTCACTGACTGGTTACTTTATGCTTTAGGGCATCCCAGTATTACTATAAATTCTCCAGAACCAGAAGGATGTGCTGGTGCAGAAAACCGCCTTGTGAAAGAATTGCAATTAAAGCTTTTAATAACTTGTCCTTTCGACTATTTAGGTCATTTATTAGCTACTGAACGCTACGGGCAATCAAGAGCGAAGTTTTATCCTACTCCTACTTGGACAGCAAGAGCAATGGCTATTGCAACAGTTTCCAGTTCTACTATTCGACCACCAGTTCATGTTTACGAACCTGCACTAGGTACGGGAAGATTAGCATTGGAGATGTCAAATTATGCCATTAGTTTGACAGGCTGGGAATTGGATGTACTGCTAATGAAAATAGCGAGTTTAAACTTCATGCTTTATGCTCCCTATTTTGCATTGCCGTAACCGTTCAGGGGGTTAGAAGAGCGATCGTTAAAGATGACCCCAAAATCTGATAAATTCAGAGATATGGAACAAAAGCGCCTAAATCATGTAGAGCAGATACCCGCAGAAGATTGGGGAAAGACTCCAACCAGTGTCAAAAAACTGGTGGAGGAGATGGCGCAGCAAATAGAACAACAGTCAAAGAAACTAACGGAAGTCCTGAGTGTTCAAGAACAATTATTAGAAAAAATCAATCGGACTTCCGTTAACTCATCATCACCACCCTCAAGTGACCCACCAGGATTTGGAAAAAAGTGGCAAAAGACAAAAAGCGGTAAAAAGCGAGGGGGTCAGCCCGGTCACAAAGGAAATAGTCGGGACTTGTACCCAATCGAAGAATGTAGCTCAGTAATAGATCATCATCCAGAAGAATGCGGTAATTGTGGAGCCACCCTTACGGGAGTTGACACAAACCCCTATCGGCATCAGATAGTAGAAATTCCACCCATTAGTCCCATAGTCATCGAGCATCGTTTGCATCAATTGACCTGTATAGGATGTGGCACTAAGACCCGTGCCATATTACCAGAAGATGTGAACCCAAGTGGTTACGGAGTCAGAGTAGTAGCACTAGTGGCACTTCTGAGTGGAGTGTACCGCAATAGTCAAAGAATGGTACAAAGTGCCATGCAAGAAGTATTTGGAATCTCAATATCATTGGGAACCGTCAACAGACTGCGGCTGGAAGCGAGTAATGCCGTGGCAACCTGTGTAGATGAAGCCAAACTATATATTCAAAACGCAAACATCGTCGGAGCGGATGAAACCAGCTTTAATCAAGGAAATATTGACGGCTTTAATCCTGAACAACGAAGAGCCTGGTTATGGGTTGCAGTCACCCCCCTAGTTACATTTTTTGAAATAGCCCTGACCCGTTGTACCCAAGGGGCAAAAAATTTATTGGGTGAAAACTTCAGGGGAATTTTGAACTCTGACCGTCATGGGGCTTACAACTGGGTAGATTTAGAACGACGGCAATTGTGTTGGGCGCATCTGCGTCGGGAATTTATCAAAATATCGGAACGTTCTGGAGTCTCGGCAGAATTGGGAACAATTCTGGTGAAACAACAAGAGAAGTTGTTTGAACTTTGGCATCGAGTCCGAGATGGTACTTTATCTCGTGGTGATTTTGTGGAGTTGGTTCAGGAGATTCGCTCATCCATCAGAGCCACGTTGCTTGAAGCTGACGAATACCAGATTACAGCACGGGAAAAAACACCCTTGGCAAAAACAGTTCGCACTTGTCGTCAACTGCTCAAAGTTGAGTCAGCGATGTGGTTATTTGTGACAACTGTTAGTGTCGAACCCACTAATAATGCTGCTGAACGAGCTATTCGTCCTGCTGTAATCTGGCGACGGACTAGTTTTGGCTCTCAAACTCAGGCTGGTAGTGTTTTTGTGGCTCGGATGTTAACTGTGTTGACAACTCTCAAGTCCCAAAAGCGCAATGTTTTGGAGTTTATGACTCAGGCTGTTGTTGCGGCTCGTGGTGCTAAAACTGCACCTTCTTTACTTCCAGAAACTGCTACTTGTTCTGATGATTCTGACTTGTTGAATGCGGCCTAATTTTATTGCTTGATTTTGAGGATGGTTTTTCGTCTTCTTTATACCCCCTGAACGGTTACGCATTGCCTATTCCTAGTTTAGGTGGAGATTTAATAATAGGTGACACCTTGACTGGTAGAGGTATTTCTTTTATACGACCAAATTTAACATACGAAATTCCAGCATCGACACCTAAGCCTCGGCGAAGTAATAGCTTAATTATTAATGGCATTAAATACGAAAAAAACAAAACAGTAAATACGTTGCAAGGGAGTTTATTCTGATGAAAAGTACAATTAATGATTGGAAACAACTGTTTCAAAATTGTGTTATTAATCCTCCTCTGCCAATTTCCTTACCTACTGTAGCACTTGCCAATCCTCCTTATTGCAAAATTAATCCTGCTTCAGATTTAGAACTAGCTCGATTTGAAATGGCTTACAAATGGCAAGAACAAGAAAACGGAAGCTACGTTATCACATCTAAGTTGAAAACCCAAGTAGAGCAGGAATGCTTATTTGTAGAACAATGCTTAAATCAAGTGCAACCTGGTGAAATCGTCTGTGTTTTGGTGTCTAACGGGATTCTTTCTTCATCTAACCAAGCATATTTTCGCAGATGGCTATTAGAAGATATGGCTTTGCTAATTGCTTCCGTTCAGTTACCTTCTGAAAATTTTCAGGTAGAATGTGGATTAGGAATTGTCACCAGCTTTTTGATTCTTAAACGTAAAGGTGGGGATTTACCAGTACCAAAAGACTACTCAATCTTTATGGCAGTTGCGGATAAAATTGGTTTTGACAGTCGAGGTCGTCTATTCCATCGAATTACAAAGGGGCAAGAAACCCAAGAAATTGATAGCGATTTACCTGTGATTTTAGAAGAGTTAAAAAAGTTTCTCAAAGAGGTGTGGCAAAACAATGTTGATAAATAACAGCACTTGCTGTGTACTAGTGCCGTAAAAGTTATCTGTGCAAGTTGCGTATGGGTAAATTCAGGGCGTATCTCATGAATTTGCTCCCGTTACTTTAACTACTATAGGATTTCTATTGAATGAATTTTTGATGCATCTGAGAAAATCGAAGCCTTGCGTGATAGAGCTTAGAACCTCAGTATACTTAGTAAGATTCAAGTTGGATTCCTATAGCCATTTTCTAATTGAGAACGTAAAATAGTGATTAATACTGTTTGCGGGACTTTGGTGCGACTTCCGAACCTAGCCTGTAATGCTATCCTAGCTTGTCGTGCCGTCATTCCCCGAACAGTACCCCCTTCAAAGAAAGCCACTATGCCAAAAATGGACATTAATTGGGCTAACCAACATCAGCAAGTGGCAAGGGAAGATTTAGTCATGTTCATTAATGCCTGCCTCGCTTGCACAGGACAGCGTGAATTCTACGGTGATAGTTATGGGCAGCGCGTATCTATTGACTTTTTGCACGACTATATTTTAGGTAATTACCGCTTACTCTATACCCGAACATTGGCAGCAGGGATTAACCACTTCAACCAAGCGCAGATTATCCTCAAGTTACTAGCAACAGGAAAACATACACCTCCAGAACATCGCCAAGAAGAAGGTGCATTAATTGCCGCAGCATTAACAGCCTTACCACCACAACGAGGTTGGGACGTACTGCAACAATTACGGAAAAGAAGTATTAATAATCGTCGTAGCAGAGCGATCGCACGTGATTATCTCCAGCAAAAACGTGACATAAACTTTGATGCTGTAAAGTATCGCTCCAAATTTCGAGCGATCGCCTCCCATGCTCACCTAAGCCTACCAGGGGAATTAGGTAATTTTCTCTTTGGAAAATGGAAGCAGCAAGTTTATCAAACAGAATTATTCGAGACATTTCGCCAAGCACACTATAGCGCTCAAGCAATTTATCAACTACCCTTTACAGTTGCCGAAGGTTTAGCAGCGAAACATGGAATTAAGCGAGAGGTCTTTTTATCCCGTATTCAAGAGCAAATGACCTTGAATGAAAAATTGCGCTTTCAAAGTTCAGCCAACCGCACAGAAGTAGAAATCGACATCAATTTAGGTCGTCTCCCTCTAACTCGTTTGGCCCTCTATATCCTATCCTTGCCATTGGATACTCGCAAACAACAGTGGGATATCTTAAACCAAGCATTAGAGAAATCTGCTGCCTTCACATTAAGAAAATCACCCCTCAAACTAGGACGAGTAGCCGCAGTCCTGGATTGCAGTTACTCCAGTTCAGGTTCAACCGAAAAACATCGTCGTCCTCTAGGGGTAGCCTTAGCTGCTCATTACCTACTAAAAGCTGCATCCCAGGAATACCAAGCGTTTTGGACAGCATCAACCAGTGATCCACTGCTGATTCTACCTTGTGGACAAACAGACCTAGCTACACCACTACTGGATGCTTTGGACTGGGGTGCAGATTTGGTAGTACTTGTAACTGATGGTTGGGAAAACGACCCTCCCAGTGGAGCATCGGAAATTTTGCGTGTATATCGTCATCGTTTAGACTCTAAACAAAAAACTTCCATTATTCATTGCAATCCTGTCTACAATGCTGATGACTTTTCTTTACATCCCCTGAGTCCCGCAATTCCCACAGTAGGATTACGAGATGCAGAAGATTTACCTACGATGTTGGGTTTTGCTCGGTTTGCTGAAGGTTCTGCATCTTTAGCCGAACTGGAAGCATATTTAGCAGAGCGAGTAAAGCAGATGTTAAGCGGTACAGCAACAAAAACTCCCAAACTCCAGGACTGTTAAGTAGGTAGACGGAGAAAAAACAAAATATATATCGTTTTGTAAAATAGCTAAAACTCAACCAGAATAACGCATCAAGGCAATTTTACAAAATGTTACACATTTTGGTTATCTCACGTTCACCTACTTAAACAATTAAAAATTAAATCTTGATTGACAATTAATTATGCAAAATTAATTAAACATTTTTTGATTTTGCATCCTTGATTTGCTAGAGAGAAGAAAAAAAAGGAAATATACGAGTAATTTTACTTACCTTATGGCATCCAAAAGCAAACTGTTAGCAGATATATCACTCAAAGGGCTAGAAATTGCTCCTTCTCAAATACGCGGAGCAGTGCGTATTGTGCCATTATTGCGCCATCAAGTACGTAACGACTTGCGCTTGCTGCGTCGTAGCTACGATGAAGATTTAGCAGTTGTTTCCTTAGCAGGAGAAATGACAGCACCAGGCATGAAATATTTTTCCTATATTCCTCACGGACTAGTGTTGTCTTGGACTGATGACGGCAGTCCTGTGGGGGCTTTTGGGGGACAGCTTTTTAAAACAGATGGTAAGCAGCTCAACTATGGTTGTGCCAGTGTGCGGTTGATGCACCGGATGGTGAAGCGGGAATCTAGTAATCAACTGAGATTTTTGCCACTGCACTTGGCAATGGAAGGGTTTTTATCAATGTTTTTTTCTGGCCCTGATATTGCCTGGAGTGAATATTCTAAATATGCCCTTTCTCATGGGCTAGGTAGCCGAATGGAAAGCTCTTTTAGTGGACGTTATATTGCTGGACTTGAAGATGCTTTGCGGGTATTTGAAATTCACTCAGGACAGGTTGGGGTATTGGTATTTGTTGCCGAAGCATTAGCATCAGCTTTTGTAGTCCCGACACCAGAGGATTATCGGCTTTTGCACAATAGCTTGTTAGAAGATTTTTATGGTGAATTATTATATCAATACGCTTTACTGCACGATACTACTTTCCCCATGAGTGTATCTTTAGATGAGTCGAAAATTAATGATTTAACAGCTTTGAGAGCAGCAGTACAAGATATGCGTTCAGATTGGGCATCGTTTCAGGGTTTCATGGCAGATGGACTGTTAGGACGCAAGTTAATTTCCCAAAAAGTCTATACTGCTGGTTCCTTCATGTTACAACGATTTATTACTGACCTCAACCCCAAGGAAGAAAATCATATTGGGGAAGCGATTATTCGAGAAAATGGTGAATTGGAGTACTTGAAGACTTACCGATTATCAGGAATGCAGACTCGCCGAGTTTATTTGCTGAGTCAGTTAGCGGAGCATAATTGGAATTTGGATGCTACAGCTAGTAAATTGGGCAATACACGAGAGGAATTTGTGCTGCGTTTAGAAAAGGTAGGTTTTGGTTATTTGCTCAATGCAGAAATACGACAAGCAGCACTGAAGAAAGTTAAGAGCAAAAGGTGATATTCTCTTAATGAGATTCAGTATTAATTTTTGGTAACTCTGTAATGCTTTGGAAAATTACAGACACGATAGCTTATAACACCGAATTAAACTGGGAAAATACAACCTAAACAAGCGAAAAAAATCTGTCTAAATCCAGCAGCAAGCACTGAATATTCTACGCCGTGAGCAACCCAAAATCCAACAATATTTTGCTTTTAAAAAGCTACCAACCTCTTATCCTTGCAATCCTGGTGTTTGATAAACTCGCCTAGTAAAATTGTCCAAAACATCAGGTTCACTACTACTAGATTCCTGTGCTGTTGCTACATCTTCATCTGGCAATGGCAACATCCGCCCTGCTTCCTCAATCCGTTCATGTAATGCTTGTGTTAGCATTTTAATATCAGGAATTGTCACCTGACTTGACAAAGCAGGTCTAACTTGTGTGTCCCAAAGAGCCTCACTTTCCTTGGCTCGTTGTTCATCGGCTTTCGACACAGGAATAATTAAAGGATAAGGAATAGAAGCTTGTCCCCCTGAACCATACCCAGGACTGGTAATTACGCACTTACCTTGCGGAAACTTCAAAATTTCGTCAGCACTGATGACAGGCATCTTTTGCAAATTCTCACTCCAGCTAATGGAACGGCTCATTTGTCCGCCAAGCGATCGCCCCGTGGTACGATTTTTAATCAGCACTTCTTTCTCACCGTAACGCTTTGAGTAATCCTCAGCCGTTTTGTAGTTACCAGGGTTGAACAAAACGTGGGTACTGCAAGCCGATGCGATCGCACTTCCCATTTTATCCCCATAAATATCGTAAAGTTGCTCTAAACTTTGGATACCCAGAATAAAACAAGCACCATTAGAACGATATTCATTAATCCATTGTGGCAGCCGGTCTAGCTTAATTGATGGCAACTCATCCAAAGAAATAATCAACGGGTCTTTGCGGGGACGGCTCAAATTACCAACAATCATCAAGTGCATTGCAGCTGCCAACAGAGGGCCAACCACACTGCGGCGTTCATCATCCAGCTTGAACACCACCATTTCTCTACCTGACAACTTAGTGGGAATATCTGATTTACCGATAAATGCCCTCAGCAAGTCAGCTTGAATGAAAGATGAGAAAGTACCTGCTGCTGTCGTCAAAATCCCGGAAATAGTCTTCTCTGCATCCTTGGCACTCAAAAATTGAATAAACGAAGTTGCCACCCATTCATCCAACCTTTGAGACTGTACCGCATGGTCAAGACGCTGCACCAATTTTGGCAACCGCAGCACAGCATAAAGCATCGCCATATCTGGGTAAGGTGAACCCTTAACTAACTGCAATAGTGCTTTAGCTAACAAGTCCCCAGCTTTAGCAAAGAACTCATCACTTTTACCACCACTAGCAGCATTGCGGTTAATCACTTGTCCAATTTCCCCCGCCATCACCCCATCCCGTGCATCACGCATATAATCCAAGGGATTAATAACACCGCTAAAGGGTTCACCGGGGGCAAATACTCGTACTTTGTAGCCATAACGTGCAGCTAGGGGTGCGTGTAATCGCATCTGGTCGCCCTTCTTGTCGTAAAGTAAAATTGGGAAACCTTGCTGCATCGCACTTTCTAACATCCGGTCTATGGTTGAGTAAGTTTTCCCAGACCCAGGCGCACCTATTACCAGTGTTCCCCTTTCGGCATTGGGAAACCAAACTGTAGGTGCAGCACCAAGCATAGTTTGCAGATTAGCCAGCAACCCCCGCCACTTGCCTTTTACCCAATAGCGAGGAGTACCAGACCACAGAGTAACTTTATTGTGTTTATGCTCCTCGATGTGCTTGAGTGCTAGGTTAGTTGCTGCTAGTTTCTCGGCAGTACCGCACACCCTACCAGTAGTGATTTTGCCTTTACCAGTACCACTGATTTGCAACAACAGTAAAACTACCAACATTCCGCCAACCATCATCCAACCTTGGGGATTGTTATACTGTTGAAATAACTTGCCAAAGTCAATACTGGCTAGGGGTGCTCTTAAAGATGACACCTCAATTAATGTCGAGTTAGCCGTCATCTGGTTGTCTGGTAGATTTTTCTGGTAAAGGCTCATAACGATGAAAATTGCGTTTACCAGAAATTTTAGCTACCAAGTCAAAGCTAGGGAATTGACCTTTTGGATATTTTTTTGAGGTGTTATACCGTTTCTTGATGAAGATGCAATTTGGGGTAAAAGTAGCGAAGCTGTCACCAGCCGCCACGCGACGGCTGTAACCTTTGTGTCGGTGGAAGGATAAGATTGCCACGCCTGGAACCATAATATTGCCGCTACAGTGGCTGAAATGCTGATGTGTCCGTTAGACACTTTTAGTCATTTTTCAGCAATTAGAACCATAATATTGCCGTCAAGCAAAATTGTTACCATAAGCTTGCCAAAAATGTACTTTCTTAAGATTTCAAATCGGTAGTAAGAATTACAATGAACTGAAGCGCTCAGACCAGTGTCGAGAGCAATGAATTGGGTGACAGCACTCCTACCACTGCTATAACAACAAGACATATGTTGTGAGTTGCGTCTTCAATTCAAATTTCAGGGGGAGAAAAAATGCTCACACCTGACGAGTTTGATAGCTGGTGTAGTCGTCAAAACCTATCGCTACTAGGGCGCAAAACTCTCGCCGACATCCGTTCAAAAGAACCTGCACGGCGTGTAGGAGGAGGGAGAAAAAATGTGTCAGGTTTTTACCCCAGTAAAAAGATGGGGCAAACCATCCAATTTGAGTCCCACAAAGTCGAGCTTCCCTTCATTTACTCACTGGAGCATGATGAAGATATCTTAGAATTTTACGACCAACCCCCTGCATTCAAGATTAATTATCAAGGAGTCTCTGGGCGAAATATTGGATTCTTTTACACCCCAGACTTTTTTGTCATCAGAACAAACAGTGCTGGTTGGGTAGAGTGTAAAACTCTAAGTGAACTCAAATCGCTGATTTTTAAACACCCCCATCGTTACAGTAAGGGAGAAGATTTGAAGTGGTATTCGCCACCAGCATCTGAACACGCAGCGCAGTTTGGATTTGACTTTCACATCCAGTCAGATGACCAAATTAATTGGGTTCTATATCGCAACATTACCTTCCTAGAAGACTATTACCGAAATTGTGTTGATAGTATAAATCCGAATCAAACACAACTTATAAGAGCAATAATTCAGGAACAACCTGGAATAACTCTTCGGGAATTGCTATATAAAGCTAATAAAGTTAGTGCAGATGAAATTTACCAACTGGTTGCCACTGAAAAAATTTATGTGGATTTAAAGGCAACCCTCTTGGTTGAGCCAGAACGGTGCAGAGTTTTTTGTGACCAACTTTCGGGAACAACTTACAACTTGATGGTTTCGTCGCAGACCATCGCTGATTCTATCAGTTCCCCAGTTATAAATTTGATTCCCAACACGCCAATTAATTGGGATGGTCAAAGCTACAACGTGGTTCAAATTGGTCATACCGAGATTACTTTGCGTGCCAGAGAAGGAGACTTTATTGATTTGCCCATTTCTGAGTTTGAAAGTAAAATTCGGCAAGGAAAAATCACAGCTTCTCAACTCCAACAGTCCAACTGTAACGATGACCAAATAAAGTCTATTCTGCTCCAAGCCAGTTCAAAAGATTTAGAAGAGGCTAATCACCGCTACAGAAGTATTGAACCAATATTGCTGGGACAACCACTAGAGAATTCCACAATATCAGAACGTACCTTAAGGGATTGGTTAACCAAATATCGGCAAGCACAACAAAAATTCGGCTATGGGTATATCGGGCTTTTGAGTTGCTCTAATAAAAAAGGCAACCGCAACCGAAAGCTACCCCAACAGACCTTAGAATTAATAGACAAGTTCATAACACAAGCCTACGAAACGCACAAACAGAAGCGCAAGTATGAAGTCTATGGAGCTTTTAGCAATGCCTGTGTAAGCGCCGGAATTTCCCCAGACCAAATTCCCAGCTACAAAACATTTATTAACGAAATAAAACGGCGTAGTGGTTGGGAACAGACAAAGGCACGCGTTGGACATCGGGCTGCCTACCCACAAAAACCTTTTTACTGGGAATTAGAGCTAACGACACCGCGTCACGGAGACCGCCCTTTTGAGGTTGGTCATATTGACCACACAAAAATGGATATAGAGTTACGGTGTTCACTTACAGGTCAAGTTCTTGGCAGACCTTGGGCAACATTTTTGGTGGATGCTTACAGTCGTTCAATACTGGCGGTTTATTTGACTTTTGACCCTCCCAGCTACCGCAGCTGCATGATGGTGCTGCGGATTTGCGTGATGCGTCACTCTCGCCTACCCCAAATAATTGTGACGGACAACGGCAAAGAGTTTCACAGTAACTATTTTGAGAGCTTGTTGGCTTTGTTTGAGTGTACACTCAAACATCGTCCTCCTGCTGCTTCTCGATTTAGTGGAGTTTGTGAACGCCTATTTGGAACGGCAAACACCCAGTTGCTCTACAACTTGGCTGGTAATACACAGATTACTAAAAAAATTAGGTTGATGACCAAATCTGTCAATCCTAAAAATTTGGCAGTTTGGACACTTGGCTTATTGTATTTATATCTCTGCGAATGGGCTTACTCTGAGTACGACACAACAGAACATCCGGCATTAGGAATTTCTCCAAAACAGGCTTTTACTTCAGGAATATCCCAGTACGGAAGTCGCGCTCACCGACTAATACCTAATGACGAAACCTGGAGAATTTTAACCTTACCAACGACACAATCCGGGAAGGTAAAAGTGCATCCAGCTAAAGGGATACAAATAAGGAGCATTCACTACTGGAATTCAGCCTTTCGTGACCCTTTAATCCAGAAAACTGATGTAGAAGCCAGATATGACCCGTTTGATGTTGGAATTGCCTATGCCTATATCCGTGGTCAATGGGTTAAATGTATTAGTGAATATTATGCAATTTTCAAAGGACGCTCAGAAAAAGAAATTTGGCTGGCGACTGCTGAGTTACAAAAGCGTAACTCTAACCATGACAAACAATTAACAGTGAGAGCTAAAAAGTTAGCGGAATTTTTATCAACTGCTGAAGCAGAGGAAGTTTTACTCACGCAACGTTTGCGAGATGCTCAAGGTAAGGAAGTATTTCAAGTTATTAATGGAGTCAGGCAAAAAGAAAGTTTTTTGGAGCAATTGAATATCGCAGAAGAGATTAACAATAATAACTCAGAATCGTCTCCTACATCCGAAAATATAGCGATTAAACCTCATCGGCTTCAATCTTTCGATTCTTATTAATCATGTCTAAATCCTCTAAATTCCCTCAATCTCTACTGTTGCAATCACCGCTAGTGCGGTTGGCTTTCTTCGATAACTATACAATGGCACACCCTCGGTTAGAAGAAACCTTCAATTTACTCAAGCTTTTGGTTAGTAATTCTGGTGAATCACGAGTTATTTTTATTTACGGGCCAACTGGAGTTGGTAAAACAACCCTGCGGCTGCTGATTGAAAAGTGGCTGATTGAGACGAACCAACACGAATTAGAAGCTGACAGAGGTTGGTTGCCAGTTGCATCAGTTGAGGCAGTAGTTCAAAAATCTGGACTTTTCAATTCAAAAGATCATATCAAACGCTGCTTATTTGCCCTTCATGAACCATTAATTGACCAGAAAATAGACTATGGGACGCGAGGTATATATCGTAATAGCAATGGGCAAATTGTTATTGAATCAAAAGTTATTGAAACTGACTTGGGATGGGCATTAGAACAAGCTCTCAAGCATCGTAAACCCAAAATTTTTTTTATTGATGAAGCTCATCACATGCTGATGATAGCTTCCGGGCGCAAGCTCACAGATTTACCAGAAGCTATTAAGTCCCTTGCCAATAGAACAAGTGTTGTGCATGGGTTAGTTGGCACCTATGAACTGCTCACCTTACACGATGTAGGGGATCAATTGAGTCGGCGTAGTGCCTATGTACACTTTCCCCGCTACCGTGCTGACTGCACCCAGGACAGGGAGATATTTCAAAGCGTGGTGTGGGGTTTTCAACTGAATATGCCCCTTGTTGAGGAGCCGGATTTAGTTTCTCATTGGGATTACTGTTATGAGCGAAGTCTCGGCTGCGTAGGGATTCTCAAAAATTGGTTTCAGAATGCGCTCTTCGATGCCATGACTGAAGGTGCGAACACCGTTAAAATTCAACATTTAGAACGGCGTGCCCTATCTGTTGCCCAATGCCGGAACATTCTCAAGAAAATTAAGGAAGGTGAAAACAATCATGCACAAATTGAAGCAGAAGTTTCTCAACTGCGTGCAGAACTTGGTTTGCCATCTTTAGGAGCCGTTGCAGATGATTCGGAGTCACAGACATTGAAAACTCTACAATTAGGTACTCAAAAAGGACGTTTAAGAAGAAAACCTGGACAACCCAAACCCAAGCGGCATCAAGTAGGCAATCAGTAATATGCTCTCCGAGACGCTCAAACTTTACCCGTCGTGGGATATTGAGAAAACTGCCATCCCACAAAGAAGTCGCTTATATCATCTAGAGCCAATTGGTATAGGAACTCCTGATGTAGAAAGCTTAACAGGCTATGTGCAAAGACTTGCTCATGAACATTGCGTCACTGTTAGACGGTTGACTATAACCGAAATTGCCCCACTTATGGGCAAAGAAGCAAAATTGCAAGATGAAAGTATTAGCAAAGTATTTGGGACTGGCAGAGATAGAACAGCGTTTAATGGAACAGGGTTGATGGCAACTAATCTTGTGGGTGCAATGTCTGCTCTAACTAGGCGTTTGGACTTGCACTACCTTACCCTGTTACCTTGGGCGCAGGTCATTTCTAAAAGAGGCTTGCTCCGTCGTCACCGGGCTTGGTGTCCCAAATGCTACCAAGAATGGCATGACAATCACACAAGCGTTTATGAACCACTTCTCTGGTCTATCAATACTGCCCAAGTCTGTCCTTACCATCATCAACCGTTGCAAGAGCAGTGTCCTTACTGTCATCAACAACAACTGACAATTTCTGGGGACTCCCGAACCGGACACTGTAATAAATGTGGTAAATGGCTGGGAAATAACCGACACAAAACTGTTGTCACAAGCCAGATAAAGTCAGAAGCAGAACAGAATCGGCAATTGAATATAGTTAACAATTTGGGAGAGCTAGTTGCAGTAACACCTACTCTCAATTCTCCTCCTAATCTTCAGAAAGTTAGTAATACAATTTCTACCTACATTTTGCAAGTTTTGAAATCTAGTATCCCTGCATTTTCTCGGCAATCTGGGATGAATAAGGCAACAATTGGTTTGTGGTGTAAAGGAGAAGTAATACCTCAAATTGATAATCTTTTGGTTTTAACTCACTATTTGGAAATATCGCTGTTAGATTTCTTAACAACAGACGTATTATTAGCTGACTCAAAAAACATTTTTCTGGAAACGGAACTGAATGTAGTTAAGCAGCCAAGAAAATCTTATAAGCACTTAGATTTGGAGAGAAAACAAGTTTTAAATGTAGTTCTAACAGAGGTACTCAAGGAATATCTTGCACCTTCTTTGGAAAATGTGGCACTTCGTTTGAGATATCGTCCTTTAGTTCTACAATATCATTTTCCTTCTTTATGTGAGGAAATAAAAATTAGACATACTGAGTACAGAAAGGTAAGTCAACAGCAAAAAATACAACCTATTCTGGAAGCAGCACTCAAAGAATTTCCACCTCCTTCACTTCTTTCCATTAATCGACGACTTGGCTATAAAAATAACAGCTATTTATACCGATATTTCTCTGAACTTTCTCGCGAAATCTCTAAGCGGTATAAAGAGTACCAGAAAGCTAGTGGGCAAGAGAAAAGAGAACGCATATGCCAAGAAATTATTGATATTGCTCAATTTCTTCATGAAACAGGACACAAGCCGACTCAAGCTAGGGTGACTAAGCTTCTCACTAGGCCAGGAGTCATGCTGAGTTGGTATGCTAAGAAGACTTTACGTGATGTTCAAAGCTCTCTCGGCTATGAATGAACATGATCTATACCGGAATGAATGGCACGCTTGTTTATTTGGAAGCATAATTTTGCCGAAATCAATTGGAAGCATAAGCACGTAAAAACGGCAATCTTATCCTTCCACCGACAACAGTAATCTTTTCAGCCATTACGTGGCGGCTGGTGACAGCTTCGCTACTTTTACCCCAATTTATCCGTTGTTGTAGAGACGTTACATGGAAAGTCTCTACAAAATTTATTTGGCACAGCTTCACATAGAATTGGTATTAGAAACTCTATTTCTAGAGGAGTGTCAGATACATGACAGCTTTATGAGTCGTTACTGTTAAACCTGTCCAATAAATCCTTATGGGAGAAATTAGATAACTGCAACAGTAAAGAAATATACTCTATTTTCAGCTACATACTGAACATGAATGTTAACTTCATCTTAAATATGAACTATACTGGAGAAATACTGATTGGGCTAAGTTAGGTTAAGAAAAAGGAAAAAATTGAGTATGTTACTTGAACTCAACCAACTAATTGTTAAACCCGGTCATCAGTTGTTGATTAAAGATATCTCTTGGTCTGCATACAAACGTATTTTGGCAGAATTTGGAGAGCATCGCAATTATAAGATAGGTTACAGTCAAGGGGTGCTGGAAATAATGGCTCCATTACCAGAGCATGAAGTAGCTAAAGTTATTATTGGGGACTTGGTAAAAGCCTTATTAGAAGAACTCGATCTGGAATTTTGGAGTTTGGGTTCTACAACTTTTGATAGAGAAAACATGGATGCTGGGGTAGAGCCAGATGATTGTTTTTATATCCAAAATGAAGCTAGGGTTAGGGGACAAGATAGAATCAATTTAGAAACAGACCCGCCTCCAGATTTGGCCATTGAAATTGATATTACCTCCCGCACTCGTTTCAATAATTATCAAGCTTTAAGAGTACCGGAACTGTGGCGATGGAATGGAAGAAAGTTGGAAATAAACCTGTTAGTAGATGGTAAGTATGTAGAATCAAATACCAGTTCGATTTTTACAAATCTACCAATTTGTCAAGCAATTCCTAAATATTTGATGCTGAGTAAAACTGATGGTAGAAATGCGACAATGAAAGCATTTCGTGCGTGGGTTAGGCAGCAAATAGGAGCAATTTAGTTGCAATTATCAGAACTGCCTACTCGAAAAGATTGTGAATATAGGACTCATATTTGATTTAAAAAAAACTCGGTACACCTTAATCGTCTAGAATCCCTTTGCCTCTTGCATGAGTGCCTCTTGCCTGCCTATGCAAATAATTTCAGGAATCAAATATTATTCCTATAGTGGTAGAGAATATAGTGATGTTTTGCTGTTCAACTCTTGCCAAATAAGGTTTTCAGGCTTTAGTATCATTAGATATTTACCACTATCCTAAATAGAAGTAATCTTAGAGGTATTAAAAAATTTGGTTCAAAGTTCCCTTCAAATAAACCAATTTACAGATAACTGGAGTCATAAAATAGTCACTTATTTTCAATAATATCAGTACTGCTTAATCCTTATCCGAATCCGAGAAGTATGAGAATCTGTGTAGAAAGAGTCTGAACAAGGATTTTATAAGTTCGTAACGAATTAAATTAGGAAAGATTCTGCATTTTTCAGCATTTAAAACTGCTACAATTTTAGGCAAGGTAGCAACTAAGTTTTGAGGCTAACGCCTCATGCTTTGGGCAATGATATTTATGCAGTCCAATGGTTAAATCAAAAGCTACCAATAATTCTCATCGTACCAATCAATCTACAGCCAAAACTGCTGCTTCCAAACCTAAATCTGCCAAAGCTAAAGCAACTGATACTGACGCTTATGACTTTGAAGGAACAGAATTTGAAATAGACCCAGAACTATTCAATGATAATTATAACCAGGTTCGCAAACCGATTCTTCCCTATGGCATTGTCGTTAACGATAAACCTGCTGGACTTTTGATTCCAGAAGACCAGTTAGAAAAAGCTGGTTGGCTTGAAATGCCTGGAGAAGACGACCTAACTACTGTCACTTTAACTGAAGATGTTACCGGACTATTAATTACTGAAGGTCGGTTACTGGTTTTAGCTTTTGCACCAGAGTATATCCGCTATAAATCAGATGTTGAAGACTTGGGTGGTTCGTTTGTTGGACTTTATGATGATTATAAACATAGCCTTGACAAGAAAACGATGGATGTGTGTTCAGAACACGCACTAATGCTTCTTGATGACAAGAATCAGCCATTACATACTACTCCTGTTGTAGTCCGGTTTAAAAACGTGGCTCTTTGGAGTTTTAAATCAGTACGTGAGGAATTTTACCGTTCATTAGAGAAAACCTTCGCTGATTATTTCCAAGTGCCATTTAGTGGTAAAAGTGATAAATGGCGGAGTTTAGGTGTACTGGAAGTTGAGTTTAAAGCGGTAAAAGAAGGTGAAGGTAAGAATAAACACAACTGTTGCAAGACTGTAGCTTACACTAAACCCACAGTTGAAAATCTGCCGCAACTGTATTTGGGTACAGTCACAGCTAAAAGTTTAATTTGGCAACAACATAATGCGATCGCAGGTTTCAATGAACCGCAATCTCTACCTACTTTACCGGGAGAATCGGTATCTGTAGACGTGGAAGTCTTGCCACCAAACAAGAACAGGAACAAAACTCAAAGCGTCCGTAAATCTAAACCAGCAACCAAGCCACCTCGGAAAATTCAACTTATTGACGATGAAGATTTCCTTGATGAAACCGACGATTTGGAAGCTGAGTTAGACGTTGATGATTATGAGGAAGACGATGAACTGGATGATGAGGAATAGCCCAATGCAACTATAGTGCGGATAAAAATACCCTGCCTTAGCTAACAAGACCAGGACTTACGCAACTGGCACATTAGTAGGGTGCGTCAGATGTCAAAAATCTGTTTATTTGCCAGATTTATCGAGTCTGACGCACCCTACAATCGATGTTTATTGTGACACGCAGCTTTAGTCCTAAAGACTATGGCAGAGTTTTTTCCTAGCTGCGGTTTTAACCGTTGTTGGCACGAACTCCACTGTAATCAAGCCAAGTGGCTAGGCTACCCTAGGGAAAAAACTGTCCAAAATTGGTCAGCTAACGCTAGAGAGCGGCTTTCAGAATCTTGTTTTCACCCAATATCGTTCGGTTCACCAAAAATCGACCTTTTAGAATTCCCAAAAGGTCGATTCTTACGTTCAATTCTTGATAACCATGTCAATTATCAACCTGATCCGAACCGTATTGAGTGGCTTGGTTGCCGTTTGGCGATTTTCTTGTGAAAAGCTGACTATCAGCAAGTTGATAGCGATCGCCATTGAAACAAAAATTTAATTGGCGTAGTTGCTCTTGCTCTGTTTGCAGTACCTTAATGCACGGTAATGCCTGACCTCGGTTCTCTCCCACTTGTAATAAATGCTTACCTGGTGGCAGATTGGGATTCAAGTAACTCAAGAATACCTTAGTAATTGGTTGATTCTGTCTTAGCCAATAACCAGTATACAGGCATCCTAAAGCACCGCAAACATCAGGATTGTTAAAATTAAAAACTGTGAACTTGCCGTCTTTTCCTTCCACACTCCAAGCCAGTATATTTTTAGCAGATACTTTGGCATTCAACTCTGTATTTTCTACAATCACCTGTTCCACGACAGGAGTGGAAACAACGTTAACAGCTTTGTTCCAAGTAACGGTTGCCGCATTTAAGCTACAGCCCCCTAAGCTAATCAGAACCGAAAGCAGCAAAAAGATACTTAAACCAACGCGAAACCAATACACCCAGTAACGCACCCTCATGGGAGGTTCAGGTAATTGATATGCCGTTGTCTTCAGTTGTTGAGACTGGCTAGAAGAGACTAAAGAAGGAGAAACCCCCATTCTTTCCGCCGCTTGTCCTAACTGCATTTTTGAATGCAACTCAGCATCAAAAATTTCCTTTGTCTCTTGCTCATAGGATACAGAGGTTGTGGATAAATTAGTCATAAAAATCACTGTGTTAAGTATGGAAACC
Organism: Cylindrospermum stagnale PCC 7417; assembly: GCF_000317535.1. NCBI lineage: Bacteria > Bacillati > Cyanobacteriota > Cyanophyceae > Nostocales > Nostocaceae > Cylindrospermum > Cylindrospermum stagnale. The sequence goes on along the minus strand of NC_020050.1, from coordinate 194,076 downwards.
GCAACTTTTTAGAGCGCGGAGGAAACACTGCTCAGGCTAATTTATTTGTCGTGAAAAGTTATTTTCTACCTCTCCTTAAGAGGATATTTTAAAAGTCCTTGAAGGTATAATTCTACCCTTCCGACTTGGGTCAAACCCAACGTTAAATCAAGGTTTTAGCCATGTACTGAGATACGCCATTGTGCCCACCATAAGACAAAAAGACCCTTTTAAAACATCCTCTAACAGGATTTTGAGCATCGCTAAAGTATCTAGTACGTCACGGCGGAAATAAAGCTACCATTCAAAAAAAACAAAAAGCCTATATCATAAGCTTTGTGCATTTTGAATTTTAAATTCTGCGAAGCGTTACTAGAAGTGAAACTAGGAATGCAGGTCAACGTTCCGTTATCGCTGTTATTATTGTCATAGAGAGCTAAAGCAGTTTTGCCGTAATCTTTAAGGCTAAGACGACCAAAAACATCCGAGCTACTTGCATCAACTTTGCTGTAATCACCACCGAAATGCTTTTGAGCTACTCGTTCAATCAGACGTTTACCAGTAAATTGTTGTCCTGTCGTGGGGTCGATTTCCCCTTGAGTTACTTGAATTTTATTGGCTATATCAGCCATAAATGCCCTATCTTGGTCAGCGGTCGGAAAGAACTCAAACAGTTCAGCTTCAGTAGGTTTATAACCTTGTTTCACTCGCTTAAGAAACTCTTCACCTCCTGGCTTGGCAGCAATTAACCGCACTGCATAGGGGTTGTAACTCATGAACTGGTAGCGACCGAGAGCGCGACCACAGTTTAAACCGCCATCCGCGCAAGTATGCACACCGATAGCTTTGTAATCCCCACTACCAGCACTTTCAATTTGGGCAATTGCATTTCCTAGTAAGCGCAAATTAATACCGTAAAATGATTGATTGACAATAGGACGATTAGCACTGCTGAATGTGCAATGATTAATTTGACTTGTCACCGTGCTACTGTGACTAGGATTGCTTCGCACCTCCCTTTTTGCACCTGTTGGTGTAGAACTATTCTTGAGACTCTGCTTATTCCCAGTGTTTAAATTGCCCACAAACATCAAAGCATTAACCTTGTAGCTGAAAAAAGGAACAGGCCCGATAAAATAAGGTGTGCAACCCATTCGCCAAGCGCAGAAACGAAAGTATAAAGCCGTATCTACTGTATCTGTGGTTTCATCCGGTTCCATCACCACAACTTTAAAAGCTTTACCAAACGGTAAACGTCCTGTTGGTTCCCGACCGTTGTTAACTGCCTTCAGGATACCCCGTCCGCCCTCAACCTCTTGGTATTTCCCGGAAATCCACTGCTTACCTTCGAGTAAATTGCGATGGCGGAACGCCCACCTTCGGTGATCGCTACGACCTGCATTTTCCAAATCATCCAATTCTAAGTAAGCGCAGTATTTTTGGTTACAAGGCAGAGAAAACCCTTGCACGTCTGAACCTGAAATCGTGTTGTTACGCCGATTTTCTGCTGGCCCATAAACCCCATCAATCCGCATTACCAAGTTACCGATTTCAGTGATGGGATTAGGCATCGATGCTAAAGGCACTTGTCCCAAACCAGGAATATCCGAAACATTGCTATTCATCCAATTGGTAAAATCTTGGATTGGTACGGCGTCTAAATTAGGAATTGAAGAGATAGAAAACTTTGATAAGTCGATTTCTTCCAGCTTCATTTGCCCAACTTCATACTGTGCCAGCACCTGAGATAGTGTTAAATTAGATGCAGCAATTCCCTTAGATTTGAGTAGGGTGGTAACAGGTGCAATATCTTTTACTTCTGTCTGATCTAACCCTGGAACAACCTGAGCTAAATGACTTAATGTCTGCTCCCCGGCCAGGGGAAACTCACTCAAGGCAATTTCGTTTAAATTTGTACTATTAATGTCTGCGTTCGCCTCTGGTACTGTGCGTAGAGCAATTGCTTGCAAAGAAAACTCTTCTGTCTGCAATGCTTCACTGATATCTCCCAGCTTCAAATACTGGTCAGGAGTCATACCCACATTCCAAGTGCGACTCAGGTCATAACCCAGTGCTTGACTGTAGGGGCTGCCATCAATTGTACCAGATTGACTAATACCTGGCAGTTGACTAAGAGAAATGCGGCTCCAGTCTGGTAGCAAAACTTTAGTAGCGGGTAGTCGAGACTGAGGATTTGCAACTTCTACAATTCGAGTCGGTAAATTGCCATCACCAAATGTGTTGATTGTAGCTTGTGCAACAACACTGTAAATAATAAAACTAATGACAACTAAAACAAATATCCATGCCTTTGGAATGTTCATAATTCAGATTCTAAAATCACAATAATTACACCCGCTTAATTTGTTTTAATAAAACTAGACAGCCGAATCTAAAATCCTCTATGCTGCACAGAAATTAGGAGTGCATTTTGACGGGAATCATTAATAAAATTCTTGCAACAAATTGACTATCAAAACCCGCTGTTCAGGCGACATTTGTCTAGTTTTGTCCAGATAATTTCCCCAAATCCATCAGCAGAGTATTTGAGAGTATTTGATAGACTAATAACCAATTCGATTCAATTAATAAAATGGTAATTTGAGTTAAGTGATAGTGTAACCCAACAAAAGTTTTGATAATATTGGGTCTCCTGGCGTCAAACCAACCTATGCAAATGTTGATTTTAGTGTTTTAGCTGAATGGTATTGAAATCAAAACTATATTTGATCTCAATTGTGGAGTGTAAGTTTCAGTGAAAAAATGATTTATAGTAAGCATTCAGACGTCAGGTTATGCCTAGCAGCAGGTATGACAATATCTTATTCCTAACGGCAACGACGTGGTGTGCAGCAAAACAAAAAGGCTGAAATCTAACCAATGATAGCTAATTGCTTAGTATCAGGTTTCTTAGAGCAACACTTCTGAATTGAGCAATTACTGGGTATTAGCTGAGTGCTGATAGATGTTGACAGAGCCTGCCGTTAGGTATACTATGCTTACGATTTATAACTCTAACTCTGGCGATGCTGACTGTTGACGAGTCTTGGACTTGTACCCCGAACTAGAACTATATCCTGGTAATTGAGGATTGGGGTTAACAGCCGATTCGGTGTAAGATGTATCCCCAAAGTTAACTTCAAAAACATTCTCTTGATAACCATCCCTAAATTGGTCTGTTTGCCAGGGATTACTACTATCTCCTGAACTTGCTTTTTCAATACCGTAGCCTTCAGATTGATAGCCAGCGGCTGACTGATAACCACCACTGTCTTCATTATCGAGACTTTGCTTAAGTGTGGGTTCATTATTCATTGGTATCACCTAAAAAACTCCACTAATGCCAGCATAAAAGGATTCACCTAACCTCAGCATCAACCTATTGGACATGAAATTTTTAGCCGATTGGCTATTTTTGGTGATGCGCTTATATCGAGATGACAAATGGAGCAAATAAATTTTATTCCGCCAGAAATGATGGCTGCTATCAGTGATGCTCACAGTGCTAAACTGCCATCCAACACATTAAAAATGGTGCAAATTCTGGCAAGTTTAAACACACCTAAAGAATTATTAGCGTGCCTTTTGGAAATAGCTGAATTTTCCCTACACCATATTCGCTATCTAGCAGGCCCGTTAGTTATTCATGGCAGTTCCTGGAGTGACACTGTTCCCCAATGGCTCAAGTTTGCTTGTATTCAAGATCGTTTAGAACTGATTTGCACAGAATACGAACAAAATCAAGTTGGTGTTTCCAGTACACCTACAGAAGTTCTCACTTATATGATGCCTGCAACTTACGACGCACCTTTACATAGGGACTATGCTGACCTTTATCTTTGGGTTGGTAATGAAGTGCTAATCAAACACAATAAGTTACCACCTGGTTGCAACAGCTTTTTTGAATTAGTAGGTGATGGTGCTACCTACAGTGCTGGGGGTAATCGCGTTGTCCAATTCAATCAGGTTCAAAACGAGTTCAACTATTTGAGTAAGTCGATTCGACGCAGTGTAGTTAAACACGCAGCACAAGAGGGATGGGGTAAACGTCGTGTAAATGCCAAGCCAAATTTAGATTCGACCCAAAGCACTCCAACTTCTCAACCTTCATCAAATTCAACGGTGCAAATCAGCTTGTTCTAAAATTCACCATCTATCCCCAGTCTGGAATCTTAGATTGGGGATATTTGTGTTTAATAGAAGCTAACAGAAGCGAACGCTTCTTTAATTATGAATTAAATGGTCAACAAAGGTTACAAAACAAATAAGATGAATACTCAACAGATTTTGACTTTTCTCATCATTGGTATTACTACTTTATACGGCTGTTTGATGGTAATTGATTTAATTGGTAGATTGGTGTATTTATGGCATCAAGTTCCATTAAATTTACAATCTCCAACCATCAAAACAACATCTGCTCAATCTGATTTAGAATCTGGTGATACTGATAAACATATCAAGAGAGAACATGAACATCTACATCAAGAACCTAACTACTTGTCATTAGAACTAAAACCTGAGCCACAAAATTTTGTGAGCATTGACATAGACAAAATTGACCTACGGACAGCCAGAAAAATCGCTAGTGCCTTAAAAAAAGCTTCAAAACCAAATTCTGACTTAATTATCAAACAAAAAGTCAACGGTAAAAGCGTTCCGTTAGCCTGGTTGCAAGCACAAATTAAGCATCGTTTAGAGCTTGCACCAGAAATTATCACACCAATTATTAGAGAATTCGCTCCTACTGCTTTTACAATATCTGAACAACAGGATATTAAGCATTCCAACTTTGCAAAAGTAAGTAAGCGTCAAGCTAGCTAATCACATAACAAGAGGAATCTTTTATAGTAATCCTCTTTCATCACTTTTGGATAAATCTACGAATTTTTGTTTGAGGATACAGATAACGAAGATTTAAGGTTTGACTCTACTTTGATGAAAGAGGGTTATTACCTCTATTTGTTTCACCTTTTTATTCTCATGTATAACTAAAATTAGTGTTTTCTGTTGCCGATAAACAAGCTATCGCTCCTAGATGATAAATTAAAATTTAATTTGCTATGTCTAGAAGCTTAATCAATATAGATAATCCTAGCCATTCTGCACTGCGATACACTTTAGTATCCAATGTTTCAACTCTTAATTCTGCACTCAAACCTTTGTTTCAGGCAGAAGTTTTAGCCCTTGACTGTGAAACTACAGGACTCGACCCTCTTATTGACTCTATTAAACTGATTCAAATAGCTGCACCTAACTATCCGGTAGTGCTGATTGAGCTACCAGCTATTCCCAAAATAAATCGTTTGCTGCTCAAAAAATTGCTCAGTAACTCTGCTCTGAAAATTGCTCATAATGCCAAGTTTGACTGGCAATTTCTTAGCCAGGCAGGACTTCATCTCTCCGGTAGATTATTCGATACCCAACTTGCTTATAAAGTTTTGACATCCGGCTTAAAAACAAGCTCATCCTTACAAAATATAGTGCAAAAGCTACTACAGATTCAACTAGATAAAACTCAACAAATCAGCGATTGGTGTAAACCTCTAACCCAATCTCAATTGCAATATGCTGCCCTAGATGCTGCCATATTGCTTGACCTTTACCCAATTCTCGTCAAAAAATTAAAGCAGGCAAAGTTACTCAAAATTGCCCAACTAGAATTTCGATGTATGCCCGTTGTGGCTCAAATGGAACTTAATGGGATGCTATTTGACTTGTCCCGATGGCAAACGATAGGTGCAAAATTAGAGACTGAAAAAACAGATACTTTAAACCAACTTAAGCAACTGCGTATTGCTAGCTCTCAAATGTCCTTGCTACCAGAGCTAACAGATACAATAAATCCAAATTCACCGCAGCAAGTTCTAGCATCTCTCCAATCCCTTGGTATTCCATTACAATCAACTAACCAAAATGCATTAGTTCCTTTAGCTGCACATTATCCAATAATTCAAGCATTGCTGGATTACCGCCGTTTATCCAAAATTCTCGGCACTTTTACCGACAAACTACCCCAACATATCCACTCTAAAACTGGTAGAATTCATCCAAACTATTATCAATTAGGAGCTAGGTCTGGTAGATTTTCTTGTCGTAACCCACCGCTGCAAACTCTTCCCCGTGATGAAGCAGCTCGCAGCTGCTTTATTGCTGCCCCTGGCTACAAAATTATCAAAGCCGATTATTCCCAAATAGAACTACGAATTATGGCTCGGCTTAGTGGTGATCTAAAAATGTGCCGAGCCTATCGTCAGGGTGCTGACTTACATCGATTAACAGCATCTCTAGTAACCGGGAAATCCATCAATGAAGTGACCGAGGAAGACCGCAGACTAGCAAAAGCCATTAACTTTGGCTTGATTTTCGGTATGGGCGCTGCCAAACTCCAAATTTACGCCCAAGTAAAATATGGAGTGGCAATGACATTAGAACAAGCAAAAGCTTTCAGAAAACGATTCTTTGAGGCTTATCCTGGAATAGCTAGGTGGCATGAAAACATCAAACGTAAATACATCCAAGGCATTAAGGAAAGTCGTACACTAGCAGGTAGACGACGGAGATGGGCAAACAAGCCCCGACTATCAGAGCTACTTAACCATCCAGTACAAGGTTTAAATGCCGACATCAATAAATTAGCTATGGTAAAACTTTCAACGACCTTAGCTAAATTCGGAACAAAACTCATCTGTGTAAGACATGATGAAATTGTACTGGAATGTCCAGAAACTGAAGTTGACCAAGTTAGCCACATACTACACAATTGTATGGTTGCTGCTGCCCAAAAGTTTCTCAGCCATATTCCAGTTGTTATAGATATTAAAACATCAAATAGCTGGTAAGTGAACTACCCCAACTTGCCACCCATACTCGGCAAGTTTTGGGGGGAATCTTCTCTCCAAAAACGGTACACAACGCGCAACGCTTAAAGAACCACCATAATCTAAGCCTAATAGGAATTTAACCTGCATCCTCTTTGCCGTTAGTTATCATCCTGCTGTGTTTATCGGAATCAAACTGCTGGACAAACGCAGGTTAAATCATACCTATGTTAGCAAATTTTTGGCGGAAAGTCTATCGTAGTGGGTGGTTGACGGGGATAGTAATAGTTTTACTAGTTACCTTCAACACGCTATTTAGTGCAAAAGGTGCCACCACTGTTGAGGGTTTTGAAACTGGTTCAAAGGGCAGTTATGCAACGGCTGATGTCACCCTCAGCACAGGCGTGTGGAATTTAGATGATGCTTTGATTGGTAATTTAGCAGCCGATGCTAAAAGCGGAACCCAATCTGTCCGCATCCGCAACAGCGGCAAAGCAACGATGAAGTTTAACCGTACCACCGGGGCTGGTACAGTAACCATTAAACACGGCAAGTATGGTAGTGATGCTAGTACCAATTGGAGTTTGTGGTGTTCTACTAATAGCGGTGGTTCATGGTCGCAAGTAGGTTCCACAGTTGCCACTAGTTCCACAACACTAGCCACAGCAACTTTTACGCCGAATCTATCTGGCACGGTGCGCTGTGAAGTCCGCAAGACTGATGGCACTACCAATAGAACCAACATTGATGATATTACTATCACTGATTACGGGACTTCTGGTGGTGGTAGTGCAAGTGTACATTTAACTATGGGTAATCCCAGCGGTGCGGTAACTAGCACTTCCTATCCTGGGAATTACCTGATGGAAAAAGCCCAGTACGCGCTATCGTACAACAACACTACGAGAATCCCTAACTGGGTGTCGTGGCAATTAAATAATTCTTGGTTAGGAACTACACCCCGCCAAGATGATTTTCGCAATGATACTACCTTGCCCAGTGGTTGGTATCAGGTGCTGGCAACTGATTATCAAGGTAGCGGATTTGATAGGGGACACATGACTCCTTCCGGCGACCGAACCAGCACAGTTGCTGTTAACTCCAGTACGTTTCTGATGACAAACATGATTCCCCAAGCACCCGATAACAATCAGGGCCCTTGGGCAATACTGGAAGGCTACGCTAGGGATTTGGTAGCTCAAGGCAAGGAGCTTTATATAATCTCTGGTGGTTACGGTGTTGGAGGTACAGGTTCCAATGGTTCTGCCAGCACAATCGCTAGTGGCAAAATCCAAGTGCCTGCAAGAACCTGGAAGGTCATCGTTGTCTTAGACACTCCAGGGTCTGGGGTAAGTGGGGTGACGACAAACACACGGGTTATTGCTGTTGATATGCCCAATGCACAAGGCATCAGAAACAACGACTGGAAAACCTACCGAGTTTCTGTTGATTCAATTGAAGGTAACACTGGCTATAACTTTTTAACCAATGTTCCTGTATCTACTCAAGATATGATTGAGGCAAGAGTAGATAATTTGTAACTCTTAATTATTTCACATTTTTAAGCCTGTCACGTTCAAGAACAGGCTTTTTTATTTATTTGTGCATTTTGAATTTTGAATTGTTCAGGACTTACGCATGATAACGGTTTTATAGGGGTTTGGGATGGCGTCGTCAGCCTCGCAGTGACAGAAATGCAGTTGTGCGTAAGTCCTGTTCTTTAACGATTTACCAATGTTTTGGATTTTTTATTAGAAATAAAATGTTAAACTTTTAATAACTATGTTTCTACAACTTTTGTAGCCAGCCCCGCTAGGTCATTAGATGCAGTTTTTCCAACTATGTAGACATCAATGCTAATGGTTCCTACACGGTAAACACTAATATCACTTAACTCAGATTTTATTGTATCTACTAAAATTTTGAATTGCTTAACTTGTTCTTTTAGCTGCTCATTATGCCACTCTTTTTCTACTGCACAGTTGCGGAAGAAATAATCTATATCCACTATTTCAACAGGTGCATCTTGAGAATGACCAGTCAGTTCTAAAAGTTTTGCAGGGGTTAAAGCCTCTTGAACCGTACCTTTCCAAGAAACTACTTTAAAAGGATAGTCAGACTCGCTCATCATTAACAGACCAGCGCTGGCTTGCTCCAATTTTTGGACAACTTCGGTAGTCATTGGTTATTGGTTGTTAGCAACGTCTACAATTTATCACATCTAGACTTTTACTCCATGCGTCTTTAGTAGGTAATTAAGGTGCAATTGGCGCTCGACTCACGAGAAAGGTGATGGTGCAAAGTGCCCGACGATATAGCTGTTACCCTTCTCTCTCCCAAAGCAATCACCAAGGATATTATGACGGTTTTGGGTTACACTTTTCTTTCGTATTCCACAACTATAACTATTTTGTCTGATGAATAATCAACTCTTGAAGGATAAATTACAAGCGCTACTTAAGAAGATTCAACCTAACGGTGATGGTTCTCCTGTGACTAATTTGAAGCTAGATAAAACTTTAGCCGCAGAAATTGAACAATTGACAACGGAACTAGAAAGTCTCAATCCTCATCCTCAACCTCTCCTCCATGCTACTGCTTTGTTAGAAGGGTCTTGGCAACTGCAATACTCCACCGCTAGAGAAATTCGTTCTTTAGATTTTCTGCCATTGGGTTTACGGGTGGGTAAGGTTTATCAAGTGATTAATATTGCAGACAAACTGTTTTTTAATTTAGCTCAAGTTACCCATCCTCTGGGGCTAGTATCGGGATATGTTAAGGTGACAGCTAGCTTTGAGCCTGCGATAAATGATATATCAGGTTTAGCAGATAAACGGATTAATGTTGATTTTGATAAGCGTTATTTAGCAATTGAAAAGATTCTCGGCATAGATACGCCTAAATTAAATCCATTTAAGGTTGTAGCGGCGAATAATTCTCAAGGTAGAGTTGCTACTCTCGATATTACTTATTTAGATGAAACTTTACGAATTGGGCGTGGTGGAGATGAAAGTTTATTTATTCTGAATAAAACTAATGGTCTACCAAATTCCTTGGGTGATGGCAAGAGATGTTATTAAAAATTTAGCAGACACAAGCAATCCTGACTGATTTTTTCAACTAACTATGCTTTGATTAAGGTAGACAGCAAAAACCGCTCACTATATTTAGCGGCAGAGAAGGCGGGGAGAGAATGGATTTATCAGGGTAATTGATTTTTGGTGGTGCTGCAAATCATTCTTAGGGGATGGAGCGCGATGGTGCAAAGCGATCGCCTACCCGCCCGCTATTCCTCAAAGGAGAATATAACTGACTAATGACTCTATTTACTGAATTATGGGCAGCAAATAAAGACTTGGCCCTAGCTTGCCTAGAGCATCCCTTTGTACAGGGTATTGGTGATGGTACTTTGGAGCCTGATAAATTTGCCTACTACGTTGGACAAGATGCTTTTTTCTTGGAAGCTTTTGCTCGTGCTTACAGTGTAGCTGCTGCTAAAGCGCCAGACTGGCTAGGGTTTACTACATTTCACAACCTAGCTGGTGGAGTTATGGAAGAACTACGTCTACATGAAGGCTATGCTACTCAGTGGGGAGTCAATTTGCGCTCAGTAGAACCGGGAACCGCCACCCGTCGCTACACTGACTTTTTGTTAGCTACTGCTTGGGGTGGAGACGTGGGTTTAACGGCTGCGGCGATGTCCCCCTGTATGCGTTTGTATGCTTTTTTGGGAGAGCAGTTAGCTGTTGATAACATCCCCAATCACTCCTATGCAGACTGGATTCGCACTTACAGCAGTGCAGACTTTCAACCGCTGGCACAACAATTAGAAAGTTTAGTCGAAAATTACGCTAGTGCTACAACATTAGTCTACTCAACATACCGCTACGCTATGCTTTGTGAGCGTGACTTTTTTCAAGCTGCGTGGGCAGGTTAGACGAGCTATGGAAACTTGCTATAGAGGGCCAGGAAAAAATGAGATGATTGCTGTTGCCCAACCGTTTCAGGGTGGTTGCAGGCATAGTCACCGTTTGAACCTTTATTCCAGGTTACTTTTCCCTCAATCGTTTGCGGTAATCCCAAGGCTTGGACATTCCGGTTTTTCCCCATACACCAGCACCATTGGCGATTCCTGCGGAGCGCTGAGTGCAGGGCATCCCGTTAGGGATACGCTATCGCTATCTTTTCAGCATTTTCAAAAGCATCGTGGTTGGGGCAATTAAGAGCATACTTACTATCAAAGTAAGCATTACCAGATTTGAGCATTTCTTCTTGGAAGCTCAACTCAATTCCCAAAGGATCGGAAACGTCAGCCACTACCTCAGCCACAGTTCGCCCATAAGGGTCTGTTCCCACAGGTATGATAATTATTTGGTTCTTTGCCTTCGCCACCAGCGATCGCAGTTTCACAAAAGCCTCATTACCGTGAGGTTGCCCTGGCTGGTTTGGGAAATTTTCTTAGGGGAAACGAGGAAAGAGGGGGCGATATCTTGCAACTGAAATCTATTTTCGGGAATTTGCATAAAGAGTTGATTTAGCTCTGATAAGTACACAGACAACTCTCTTCATAGCAAGTTGTAGCCTCTCTTTTGGTTGTTAAATGTTTTTCTCTGGAAAAAGATTAAACAGCTTAATATGCGACGGTCAATTTTGTGGTATCTATGGGTTATTTTTATTATTGAAAAGCAGTTATTAATTTATCTAAAATTATTGACTTGTTCAAAAATTTTCAGTAAATTTATCTAAGAAAGATAAATTTTACTGCAAATTTTATGGCAAATCCAACCATCACAGTAACACGCAAAGATAATGGATTGGCTGAGTACACATTTACTGACGGAAGTAAAATAATCACAGGAAGTGGCTTTTGGGATGATGCTACTCCTTGGGCTGCTGGAGATTACAAAGCTAGCTATTGGTTATTTGAAAGATTTTCTAGTTCTTTTCGTTTTGGAACGCCGACAAATCCTGATCCAATACCAAACCGTAAATCAATTGTTTTTCATCGTGGAATAAATACTGGTAATACCGAAGGATGCCTTGTTGATGCCGATGATTTTGTAGGCAGAGTATATGAATATTTACGAGTCCAAGATTTAGCACCAGAATATCCAGCAATGCTGGCAAGTCGAGTAACTAATGATTATTATAATAAAAGCTGGACCCCAATAGATATAAAAGTAACCGATGACTTCAGCTATGGTGTTCAGCTTTCCATAAACGGTGGTAAGTCAAGTTATATTGAGGGCGAAGATATCTTACTCGAAATTTCCCTGACGGGTCCTGGTGCTGCTAGTGGGCTATCAAAAGATATTTGGTTTCATCTTGATTTTAGCGGCACAGGCAGTTTTAAATCCGATTTAAAGTCAAATAGTTTAGCTAGTCTGCCATCCCCAGCAAGAAGTTTGGGCTTAGAAAATGATAACCAATGGATAAAACTTAGTGCTGGTCAGCAAAAAGTAACTGTTGCTCTTAGTTCTATTTTCGACGATTTAAAAGAGGAGACAGAAACATTCAAAGTGACTATTGATAACTATGTCATTCGTAGAGAATCTAATATTTCAGGAGTAGTTTTTTATAAATCAGAAGGATCTTTTCCCATTAATGGTAGTAATGATATTATTAATTTTGACTTAAAAAATCAAGAAAAAATATTTGACAAACTTATAGAAAGTGGCAGTCAAGGAAACTTTACATTTACTGCACCAGTTGCGCCCAAACAAATTATTACAGGTCAATTTACATCATATTCTATTCCAGACAGACTAATTATTAAAGATGGTAATACAACCCTCCTTGATACAGGAACTGTTAGTGTTACTGGAATGCCAATTGATTTTAGAATCCCTGATAATAGTAAAGGTAATATTACTGTTACAGTCCAGGCTGCTTTAGGCGGGACACTTTGGAACTTTTCCTTAGTTTCAGGCGGGTTTGCACCCAGAAATCAACGATTACTAAATAATTTTTCACCTCTTTTGTTAGAAGAACCAGAACCATTAGCTGTAACTCCAGAGGCTAAGTCTATTCAACCAGAGCGGGTAGATAATACATATACTAGCTCTATTGTTAGTGAAGGTGAAGTTTATCTGGAAGCTAAGTCTATTCAACCAGAGCGGGTAGATAATACATATACTAGCTCTATTGTTAGTGAAGGTGAAGCTTATCTGGAAGCTAAGTCTATTCAACCAGAGCGGGTAGTTAATACATATACTAGCTCTATTGTTAGTGAAGGTGAAGCTTATCTGGAAGCTAAGTCTATTCAACCAGAGTGGGTAGTTAATACATATACTAGCTCTGTTCTTACTGAAGGTAAAGTTTATGATACCGGGCAAGCCATCAGATTCAGTATTAATCGGAATGGCGATACAAATCAGACAGAAGAAATCGGATGGCGTGTCAAACCTACAGGAGATAGTCCAATATCCGCAAATGATTTTGAGTCTGGTACTCTGCCTGAAGGTGTACTGACTTTATTACCTAGTGTTCAGACAACCGTTGATATACATTTTGAAGGTTTGGATACAACTGGTTTATCACAAGAAGTTTTGGATATAATTGGACCTATTAATGATTACTGGGGTCTAAAACAAGACGGGTTACAAGAAGGAGAAGAAACCTGGACAATAGAGTTATTTGCTCCATCTACTGGTAATATTATTCCTGCTTCTTTTAATGGCAATTCTGTTTTCAGCGTCCGCGATGATTTTTTCTTTGTTGAACCTGAAACAGGAACTGATGATGGAGAACTCTTAGAGGGAGATAATCTTTCTAATATTATCTTTGGTTCTGGTGGAGACGATACTATTAATGGGAACGCGGGTAATGACACTCTGTACGGTGATAATGGTGATGATATCATTAACGGTGGTATAGGTGATGACATTATTGACAGTGGCTTTGGCAATGATACTATTGATGGGGGCGCTGGAAATGATACTTTACGTATTTCCCGTCCCCAATCAAAAATATCGCTGATAAAGCAGTCTAATAGTTCTTATCTTTTACAAGATTTAAGTGATGTTAGTCTTGGTATTGATGTATTGAAATCTATTGAAACTATAGAGTTCAGTGATGGAACAATCCAGCTCGATACGAAAACTGAAATTCTTGGTACGTCAGGTCGTGATGAACTGACTGGCACTTTAAATAGCGATCACCTCATCGGCTTACAAGGTGCAGATAAACTTACAGGTGGTGGCGGTAATGACCAATTTGTCTACACTAGCATTCGCGATCGCGGAGACACGATTACAGATTTTGAGGTTGGCAAGGATAATATTGTCTTCACTCAACTGCTCGATAGCCTAGTTGCAGGTGGCTACAACGGCACTAACGCCATAGCTGATAACTATGTGAAAGTTGTGCTGGGTAATAGTGCTAGCAATTTCAGCGTGCAAATTGACAGTGATGGACTCGCTGCTGGTGATATCTTCAGACCTTTTATCACGGTGAACTTAACAAATCCAGGCATCCTCGATAGCCCCAGCAACTTCGCGTTTTAGGGCTTTACTTTACCCTCTAAGTTTTCCTTTACTTTGGATGGTAATAGAAAGGCTTGTATCTAGACGTAGATTTACACACAACCTATTTCAGTTTAACTGTAGGAGTTTGATATGTTAATTACAACTTTTATGCCACGAAAAATTCACAAGGCTGTGATTTTCAGCTTGTTGAGTTTGAGCAGCTTCACCATTGTCTCCCCCTCTTTTGCTGCCAGTCTTGATTTGAGTAGTTGGGGCAGGTCAGGTGATGTTATTGCAGTTCCTAGTAAGGTGACGCTAACCAATGCCTTTGCCGATGGCAGTGATGACGCTTACAACTACAATGTCTCCAGCAATGACTCAACTTATATTAACTCCCTAGAAACTTTTTTAGGTCTCAATTCAGGAGACCTTGGTTTTGATGCTACCGAAGGTTCTGCTATCAAGAAAACTTTTAATATTCTGGCTGGGGATGTTATCAGTTTCGACTATTCCTTCTTAACCTATGATACTTTCTCCAGTGATCGTGCTTTTGTGACAATTAGCAACTCAGTTATCCCTCTAACCGGAAATTCTTCTTTTAGCTATACCTTTGCCAACTCTGGTAATTATAACGTGGGCATCGGTGTGATCGATGTAATTGATAATATTGGCTCCTCAAAATTAACGGTGACGAATACTGTTTATCAAACAGTACCTGAACCTTCAACTATCCTCGGTTCTATTTTGGCTGGCTGCTTTGGAGTTATGTTAAAAAGAAAATAAATAAAAAATTTTAGCCAAATAACTGGACTTTAGACTAAGAAGCACAAAATAACTCAGGGAAGCTGAGTTGAGAAGAACCAAAGTAAAAAAGTAGAAAAGTTACAAATCAAGCATGTTTCTGTTCAGCTTTACGTAAAGAAGTACGCTTTTTAACGATTGCAATACCTCTGCCAATTTACGAGGGTTCAACGCCTGTAGAAACGGAATGAATACGTCCGTTTTTTTGACTTTTGTAGGCATTGAGCCGAGATCCCTGCAAATGCGGAAATAGGGGCTAGAAAAGCTTGTTATATATAGCTTTCAGCGTTTTGAGGAACTCCTGTTTTACGCAATTATAGGAAGGCAACAAGGAGTCAGAATTTAGTACGCTTTTACTAAAAAAGTGGTTTTTACTCTCTCAAATACCAAATTTCACCCAAATGTTGGTATTTGAGAGCAGAGTAACATTGATTTTTTAGGGGTTTTGGGTATAAGGAAAGAGACTATTCAATCATCAAAAGTTGGTAAAAGTCAAAATCAATAGTGTAAATTCCCCAAAAACAGCCGCGAGCGAGCGCCGTAGGCGGGCGGAACGCCATCGCAACTAACAGTCCTTAAACACCAGATATTTCAAGCGTTACAGCAATTATGTACCCTTGATGCTCCCATATTCACCGACTATTTGTTGCGGCAATTTATATCAGCTTTCGTGCCGCATCAGTAGACATCACCTCATCAAGAGTACGAAGTGGCGATTGGCATACGGTTGTGCCGGAGGCAATCGCCTAAAATGGTTGTGAGCAATTGATTTAATGCTGTGGCTCAACCCCATGCCTGTTGCAATTAACTCTGTTTCAGCTTGCGTTTGAGTGAACCAATACCGAAAGCAGCAAAACCTAATAAACTAGGCACGAAAAACGGTTCAGGAACTGTTGCCACATTTGAGGGTTCCAAAGTAAGGTTGTCTAAGGCAAAATATGCTGGAGTATTTAGACCAAATAGCCCAATATCTGAAGAAGTGACTGCGAAAGAAAGCCTTGTGGCTCCTCCCAAACTCGATAGATCCACAAAATTCCATGTATCAACAAGATAGTCTTGTGAATTATCTGTAAAACGGTAATCTGCTAGATAAAAATCGACGCTACCTGTTTGTTGATTTGCAGCATCAAGACCCGTAATGTTCAATAGAAAAAAGTCAGGGTCGTTACCGCTAGCACCACCAAACTTTTTGGCAAACTGGTCTCCGTTAAGTATTGATAAGGCGGCATAAGTTGTATTGGTAATTTGAGCCGACTTAGCACTTAAACCTGTTGGTAAATCGATATAAGCACTGCCAGGATTGAAGGTAAAAGCAACTCCATAGTTACTCGAACCATTAAAGCCACCTCCAGTATAAGCACTATATTGGTTAAGGTATCCTGGTGTGGTCGTATTAGTAGTGTTGGAATAAGACCACCCAGACCAGCTTTGATATGTTGAGTTGTAGTTGTTGTTGAAAAATGCGCCTTGACTTGTGAAACCGCCAGCATTATCAGCACCATTGTAGAAAGATTCTGATGAAAGGGTTAAATCTTCAAAATCAACGACTTGTGCAGAAGATGCTGATGGCGAAGCTACAGTTGCTAAACAAAAAACCGGTAAGAAATAGAGCCATTTAATTTTCATAAAGTTTTTCTCCATACAACCTATACAAATTGTACCGTGGCGGGCGCGATGGCGCAGATTGCCTAATATTACCAGTTTAATTTGCTTTCTTAATTGTGGGAATGTCTAATTTATTAGTAGTACAAAATAACTACTACGATCTTTTTTCAGAAATTTGCATAAAGAGTTGATTTAGCCCTGATAAGTACACAGACAACTCTGTTCATAGCAAGTTGTGGCCTCTCTTTCGGCGGTTAAATGTTTTTCTCTGGAAAAAGATTAAACAGCTTAATAGACGACGGTCAATTTTGTGCTATCTATGGGTTATTTTTATGATTGAAAATAGACATCAATTTATCTAAAATTTATAATTTTGCGGTATTTGCTGAGGGGTATTTACTGAGAAACGATGAAATATCTGCGTAAAGTTTCATAAACTATTTGTCGTGATTACTCATAATTGCAACTATTGTTTTGTGTGATATATCACTTGTTAAATTAAGTCTTGAGGCAGATGACAATCAAACTTTTGGTGGTCAAACAGCCGGAAATCGGGAGACTGATACGTGAGTTTCGCACCTTGACTGGACTTACACAAGAGCAGTTTGCAGCACATATAGGTGTCACTTACCCCACAATTAACCGTTGGGAGAATGGACACTATAAACCATCACCTATGGCAATGGAAAAGATTTACCAGAAGCTACAGGAATTTGGTGAACAAGGTCAGGATTTAAAGCAGAAGTATTTTGGCTAATCGAGGTAATTCATCTGAGGAGTGAGGATGGCAGAGCGTTTATTACAGCTTGGTGATGTAAGAACTATAAACAGTCCGGAAAAAATAGCTGCTCTGTTTCAAAAACTGGGTTACAACTCTGCTGCCCAACTGCTAAATACAGAAGACCTTCAATTATCATCCCGTAGTTTTGAGGCAATTTATCACTCTTACATGATTGCCAATCAAGGTAATAGTGAACTACAAGTTTTGTTGTTTCACCTCAAACCAGAGGAGTGGAATTCTCCCAGTAAAGCTAGTGGTCGAATGAAAGCGATCGCTAACAGTGTATGTCAGCGTCCGACTGATTTTCTACTGCTGGGAACCAAAGACTACAAGCAACTAATGCTGGTCAATCCGCGCCGTGACTTTGATAAGCAGCAGATGAGCGCCAAAATCGGCATTAGAAAACTGTTGATTGACCGCATCAACCCCACTAATTACGACCGCGATAGATTAGAAGCGATCGCAGTTCGTAGTTTCAACCCCAAGGAACTGTATCAGGTTCAGTGTGAAGCCTTTGATGTTGATAAGCTGACTAAAAGCTTTTACAGAGGCTACAGGACTTTGTTTGAAAAGGTTCAGACAGTTATCAAGCAGTATAACCCAGACCCTTATTTTGAAGACTCCAGCCGCCTACATCAATTCTCTCAGCGCCTCATGGGGAGAATTATGTTTCTCTACTTCCTTCAGAAAAAAGAATTTTTAGCAGGGGATAGGCGATTTTTAACGCAACAGTACAAGCAACTCAAGCCAGAACCAGATGATACCAACTACTATGCAGACTTATTAGAAGAACTATTCTTTGAGACTCTGAATAAAGAACGCCCCAACTTTGCATCAGATTGGGGAAAGATTCCTTATCTCAACGGTGGTCTGTTTGACAGGGACTATGGGGAAGGAGTTAAAGACGCAGCAGGTAGAGTTACGCCGGCGCAAATTGAGTTACCCAACTCTTTGTTTGACCCCAGTGAAGAAAATAGCATTTTAGGATTTTTCAACGATTACAACTTTACCGTTGCTGAGAACGTTGCTGATGATGAGGATGTAGCCGTTGACCCTGAGATGTTGGGTAAGGTGTTTGAGAATATGCTGGTCGCTGAAGAAAGGGGGCAAAGCGGGGTATTGCAACGATTCGTAAAAAATTCCGCCATATTGAGTGAAATGGTTACACACAAAGGATTGTAGATATATTCAGTCCGTCCAAAAAGATTCAAATCTCTGGGGAGACATTTGCGTGTAACGCACGGTGTGGTGAATATTCTTGTGTCCCAAGTAATCTTGAATTGCTCTGGTATCATGACCCTGGGCTGCT